>NZ_JBYSVX010000016.1:0-93300 GCF_058986605.1 Pseudomonas sp. GW821-FHT07E12
CCCCCCCCCCCCCCCCCCCCCCCCCCCCCCCCCCCCCCCCCCCCCCCCCCCCCCCCCCCCCCCCCCCCGCTCCTACGCATATGGATTCCCTGACCTCGGCGCGGGAATCCACGGCGATACACTGTCGCCCCCACTCCGATGCCGCCACTGCCATGTCCCCGTTTGCCCACGACACCGCCCTGATCGTCGTCGACCTGCAACCGGACTTCATGCCCGGCGGCGCGCTGCCCTGCCACGAGGGCGCCGCGATCGTCCCCGGCATTGCCCAGCTGCTGGCCTCGCGCCGCTATGCCACCGTGGTCGCCACCCAGGATTGGCATCCGCCTACACACGCCTCCTTCTCCAGTCGCCATCCCGGCACCGAGCCGTTCGAGGTGATCGAACTGCACGGCCATCCGCAGACGCTGTGGCCCGATCACTGCGTGCAGGGCACGCTGGGCGCGGCGCTGGATCGGCGCGTGGACTGGAACGTCGCCGACCTGATCCTGCGCAAGGGCAACCATGAGCAGGTCGATTCCTACAGCGCATTCCGCGAGAACCACGGCCCTGATGGCACGCGTCCGCCCACCGGGCTGGCCGGCTGGCTGCGCGAACGCGGCATCGCCGAGGTGCACGTATGCGGACTGGCGCGCGATTACTGCGTGCTGTGGACCGCGCAGGATGCGGTCAGCGCCGGCTTCCGGGTGCGCTTCCTGTGGGATCTGACCCGTCCGGTCACGCCCGCTGGCGACGCGCCGACGCGCGCGGCGCTGCAGAGTGCCGGCATCGCCATCGACTGAATCGGCCCGGTAATCCGCAGCTCGAAACCTGCTCGGCCAAGGTGCCTGCCGCGGGCAGCGGGCAGCCCGCCATCACCGCGCCGCCGTCGCCTCGGACTGTGCATCGGCACCGCCACCAAGCACCTTGTACAGCGTGACGCGGTTGCTGGCTTCGGTCAGGCGCAACGTGATCAGGTCCTGCTGCGCGCTGTACAGCGAGCGCTGCGAATCCAGTGCCTCCAGATAGCTGTCCACGCCGTTGCGGTAGCGCGCATCGGCCAGGTCATAACTGCGCTGGGTGACCGCAACCAGGGCGCGTTGCGCGTCGAGCTGCTCGTCGATGTGGGTGCGCGCCGCCAGCGCGTCGGCGACTTCACTGAAGGCGGTCTGGATTGCCTGCTCGTACTCGGCGACGGTGATGTCCTTCTCGATCTTCGCCGAGTCCAGCGAGGCCTTCAGCGCGCCGCTCTGGAAGATCGGGATCGAGATGCTCGGCACGAACGACCAGGTGCGATTGCCCGCGTCGAACAGGCTCGACAACGCATCGCTGCTGCGCCCGGTCGAGGCGGTCAGCGAGATGGTCGGGAAGAACGCCGCACGCGCCGCGCCGATGTCGGCATTGGCGGCCTTCAGCGTGTGCTCGGCGTAGAGCACGTCCGGCCGCTGCAGCAGCACGCTCGAGGACAGGTTGGCCGGCAGCGGCGCCAGCGCGACCGCATCGTCCTGCATGTTCGCGCCAGGCAGCAGCGTGTCCGCCACCGGCGCGCCGACCACCAGTTCCAGCGCGTTACGTGCCTGCGCCAGCGAGGTGGTGTAGCTGGCGACGTCGGCGCGTGCGCTTTCCACACTGCTCTGCACCTGCGCCAGATCGACGCCGGAGACCACACCTTGTCCATGCTTGAGCTCGGTCAGGCGCAGCGTCTCGCGCTGGCTCTGCAGCGTACGCTGCGCCAGCGCCAGACGCTGCTGGTAGGCGCCAACCGTGAGCCAGTCGCCAGCCACCTCGGCGACCAGACTCATGCGCGTGCTGCGCTGGGTCTGCCCGGTGGCCAGCCAGGTTTCCAGCGCCTCGTTCTTCAGGCTGCGGATGCGCCCGAACAGATCCAGCTCCCAACTGCTGAAACCGACCTCGGCCGAGGTGCTTCGGCTCACCGTCGAGGTGCCGGTGCCGCTGGTGGCGGCGCTGCTGCGCTCCGAGCTCTGGCTGGCAGTGGCATTCACCGTCGGCAGCAGGTCGGCGCGCTGGATACGGTAGCTCGCACGTGCCTTCTCGATGTTGAGCATGGCCACGCGCAAGTCGCGGTTGTTGTCCAGCGCCAGCGCGATCGTCTGTTGTAGCTGCGGGTCAAGGAACACCTGCCGCCAGTCCAGCGCGGCCACCGGCGTGGCCGCGGCGTCGCCCGCCGATGCATCGCGAAACTGCTCGGCCACCGGCGCATCCGGCCGCTGGTAATGCGGCGCCATGCTGGCGCAGCCGGCCAGCGCGAGCGTGCAGGCCGCGGCGAGCAGCGTGCGCGGGAAAGTCATGCGGCTCATGGAGTCACCTCGGTCGTGTCTGCTGCGGCATGCTTGCCGTCCTTGCCGGGCGCGTTCTTGCCGGGAAACAGGCTGCGCACGATCACGTAGAACAACGGGACGAAGAAGATACCCAGCACGGTCGAGGCCAGGGTGCCGCCGAGCACCCCGGTGCCGAGCGAATGGCGGCCACCCGAGCCGGCACCGGTGCTGACCACCAGCGGCAGCACGCCGAGCATGAACGCCAGCGAGGTCATCAGGATCGGGCGCAGACGCAGACGCGCGGCCTCCAGCGTGGCGGCGACCAGCGATTTGCCCTGCTCCTCCAGCTCCTTGGCGAACTCGACGATCAGGATGCCGTTCTTGGCCGCCAGACCCACGGTGGCAAGCAGGCCCACCTGGAAGTACACGTCGTTCTCCAGCCCGCGCAACGTGGTGAACAACAGTGCGCCGAGGATGCCGATCGGCACCGCCAGCATCACCGAAAACGGAATCGACCAGCTCTCGTACAGCGCCGCCAGGCACAGGAACACGAACAGCAGCGAGACCGCATACAGCAGCGGCGCCTGCGCCCCGGATTGCTGCTCCTGGAACGACAACCCCGACCACGCATAGCCGAAGCCATTCGGCAGCTGCTTCACCAACGCGGCCATCTCGGCCATCGCGGTGCCGGAGCTGACGCCGCTGGCAGCCTGACCACTGAGCTCCATCGACGCCGAGCCGTTGAAGCGCGCCAGCGAGGCCGGCGCATAACTCCAGCCGGCCGTGGTGAAGGCCGAGAACGGCACCATCGCATCGTCGCTGTTGCGCACCGACCAGCGGCCGATGTCCTGCGGCAACATCCGCGCCTCCGGCTCGCCCTGCACGTAGACCTTCTTGATGCGGCCACGGTTGATGAAGTCGTTGACGTAGGTGCTGCCCAGCGCGGTCGAGAGTGTGCTGTTGATATCGCTCTGCGACAGGCTCAGCGCACCGGCCTTGGCGTCGTCGATCTTGATGTCGAAGGTCGGCGCATCTTCCAGGCTGCCATAGCGCACCGAGCTGAGCTTGTCGCTCCTGGCCGCCAGCGCGAGCAGTTGCTGGCGCGCCGACACCAACGCCTCGTGGCCGGCGCCACCCAGGTCCTGCAGCTCGAAGGTGAAGCCGGCACTCTGGCCAAGACCCGGGATACCGGATGGCGCGATCGCGAAGATCTGCGCGTCGCGGAACTTCTGCGCCATCGCCAGGGTGACGCGCATGCCGATCGAGGCGGCATCGGCCTTGCGCTCGCTCCAGTCCTTCAGCCGCACGAAACCCATGCCCGAGTTCTGGCCACTGCCGCCGGTGCTGAAGCCGGCGATCGCCATGATCGAGGCGACCTCCGGTTGCTGGCGCACGTAGTCGGAGACCTGCTCCATCACCTTCTGTGTCTGCTGCTGGGTGGCACCGGAGGGCAGCTTGATCTGCACCATCAGCATGCCCTGGTCCTCTTCCGGCAGGAACGAGGTGGGCAGGCGCCAGAACAGCAGGCCCATCACCAGCAGGATCACCGCATAGGCGAGCAGACCCAGCTTGCGATGGCCGGTCACGTACTTCACGCCGCCGTGGTAGCGGTGGCCGACGCGCTCGAAACGCGCGTTGAACCAGGCGAAGAAGCGGCCCAACGGTCCCTTGGCGGTGACGTGGCCGCCTTTCTCGATCGGGGTCAGGATCGTCGCGCACAACGCCGGGGTCAGCGTCATCGCCACCAGCACCGACAGGATCATCGCCGAGGCGATCGTCACCGAGAACTGGCGATAGATCGCACCGGTGGAGCCGCCGAAGAACGCCATCGGCAGGAACACCGCGGTCAGCACCAGCGCGATGCCGACCAGCGCACCGGTGATCTGGCCCATCGACTTGCGCGTGGCCTCGTAGGGCGACAGGCCCTCCTCGCTCATCACCCGTTCGACGTTCTCCACCACCACGATCGCATCGTCGACCAGCAGGCCGATCGCCAGCACCATGCCGAACATCGACAGCGTGTTGATCGAATAGCCCAGCACCGACAACACGCCGAACGTGCCCATCAGCACTACCGGCACCGCCACCGCCGGAATCAGCGTCACCCGCCAGTTCTGCAGGAACAGGTACATGATCGCCACCACCAGCACGATCGCCTCGATCAGGGTCTTGACCACCTCCTCGATCGAGATCTTCACGAACGGTGTCGTGCTGTAGGCGACGTGGTAGCTGAGCCCGCTCGGGAAGAACGGCGCCAACTCCTTGAGCTTGGCATCCACCGCCTCGGACACATCCAGCGCATTGGCACCGGAAGCCAGTTCGATGGCCATGCCGGAGGCGGGCTTGCCGTTGAACTGGCTGACCGACGAATACGACTCGCTGCCCAGCTCCACCCGTGCGACGTCCGACAGCAACACTTTCGCGCCACTGCTGCCGGACTTGACCACGATCGCCTTGAACTGGTCCACGGTCTGCAGGCGGCTGCGCGAAGTCACCGTCGCACTCAGCGCCTGCCCCTCCACCGCCGGCAACGCGCCGAGCGAGCCGGAGGAGACGTCGGCGTTCTGCGCCTCGATCGCGCTGGTCACGTCCGAAGGCATCAGCGAGTAGGTGCGCAACTTCTCCGGATCCAGCCAGATGCGCATCGAGTACTTCGAACCCAGCACCTGCACGTTGCCGACACCGTTCACGCGGCTGACCGGGTCCTGCAGCGAGGACACCATGTAGTCGGCGATGTCGGTGCCGTCCATGCTGCCGCCATCAGAGGTGAAGGCCAGCACCATGAAGATGCTGCCGGACGACTTGGTCACGGTGACGCCGGTGCTCTGCACCGTGTCGGGCAGCATCGATTCGGCCTGCTGCAGCTTGTTCTGCACCTGCACCTGGGCGATGTCCGGATCGGTACCGGAGGCGAAGGTCAGCGTCACCTGCGAGCTGCCCGCGGACGAACTGCTGGACGACATGTACAGCAGGTTGTCCAGGCCGGTCATGTTCTGCTCGATCACCTGGGTGACCGAGTTCTCGGTGGTCTCGGCCGAGGCGCCGGTGTAGGTGGCGCGGATCGAGACGCTCGGCGGGGCGATGTCCGGGTACTGCTCCACCGGCAGCGTGAACACCGCCAGCGTGCCGGCGAGGAGGATGACGATGGCGATGACCCAGGCGAAGATCGGGCGGTCGATGAAGAAGCGGGCCATGGCGGTTCCTTACTCGGCCTTGGCGCCGGCGGCGCCGGTCCTGGCCGCGGCAGCGTCCTTGGGCTGGCTCGCGCCCGCCTGCTCGACCTTCACCGCCTGCCCAGCGGAAACCTTGCTGGCGCCATCGACGATCAGCTTCTCGCCGGCCTTGAGCCCGGAGGTGACCACCCACTGGTCCTTGATCGCATCGCCGACCTGCACCACCCGCTCGATCACCTTGCCGTCCTCGCCGACCAGCTTCACGGTGGCCTCGCCCTTGGTGTTGCGGGTGACCGCACCCTGCGGCACCAGGATCGCGCTGTCGTTGATCGCCATCGGCAGCAGCGCGCGCACGTAGGTACCGGGCAGCAGCAGGCGGTCGGGATTGGGCACCACCGCGCGCAGGGTGACGTTGCCGGTGCCGGTATCCACCGAGGTGCCGACGAACTCCAGCGTGCCGGTGCGTGTGTAGGTGCTGCCGTCCTCCAGCACGATCTTCACCTCGGCCTTGCCGTCCACCGCCTTCAGTGCGCCACTGTCGAGTTGCTTGCGTAGGGCGAGCAACTGCGCGCTGGTCTGGGTGAGGTCGACGTAGATCGGGTCGAGCTGCTGGATCGTGCTCAGCGCAGTGTCCTGGCTGGCGGTGACCAGGGCACCCGGCGTGTAGGTCGAAGTACCGATGCGGCCGCTGATCGGCGCGGTGACGCGGGTGTAGTCGAGGTTGATCCTTGCGCTCTGCAGCGAAGCCTTCGCCGCCACCACCGCGGCCTCGTCCTGGCGCAGCGTGGCGATCGCATCGTCGCCGTCCTGCTTGCTGACCGCATCGGCGGCGACCAGCGCGCGATAGCGCTCGGCCTTGGGCCGGGCCGACAGCACCGCCGCCTCGGCCTGCGCCAGTTCGCCCTGGGCGCTGTCGTAGCTGGCCTGGTAGCTGCGCGGGTCGATCTGGTACAGCACATCGCCGGCCTTCACCTCCTGGCCTTCGGTGAACAACCGCTTCTGGATGATGCCGCCGACCTGCGGGCGCACGTCCGAGACCATGTAGGCCACGGTGCGGCCGGGCAGCGACTGCTCCATCGCCAGCGATTGGGTGCCCACGACCTGCACGCCGACGCTGGCCTGCGGTGGCGACGGCATCTGCTGCGGACCGCAGGCAGCAAGCGCCAAGGCCAGTGCGGCAGGCGCCAGCGGGCGCCAGGGCAGACGCGAAACGGAACGGCGGACAAGCGAGGACATGCGGCCAACCCATGCTGTATCGAGGACACCGCATGCTCGGCCGCAAATGTGCAGCAAATGGGGAGATTGGCTGAATCGGCGACCAACGCCTTGCTTTCCGCACCGCCGCTGCGGCTTAGTACGACTCAGATGAAACCCGGCATTTCCGCCAAGCTGTTCCTGCTCATCCTGACCGCCTGTGCACTGGTGCTGGCCGCCAACAGCGTGGTCGGCCGCATCCTGTTCGATCGCGCCTTCATGGGCTATCTCAACGAGCAGGGCGAGACGCGCATGCGCGAGGTGCTGCCGCGGCTGCAGGTGGCCTATCGCCAGCACGGCAGCTGGCAGTTCGTAAACAACAATCCCGAGGCGTGGTTCGAACTGCTGCGCCCGGACCGCCCGCGCGACGAAGCCCCGCTGCATGCGCCACCCGTATCCGACCAGACCGGCGCGATACCGCGTCTGGCGCTGCTCGACGGCAACGGCACGATCCTGATCGGCAACCCCGACGCCGCCAGCGATGCGATCCGGCTGCCGGTGCAGGTGGAAGGACGCACCGTCGGCTGGCTGGCGATGGTGCCGTTCCAGAAGGCCATCGCCGCCGGCGACGTGCGTTTCTATCGCGCGCAGATCCGGGCCTGGTGGGCCAACGGCATCGCTTCGGTGATCGTCGCCGCACTGCTGGCCTGGCTGCTCTCGCGCGCACTGTTGCGGCGCGTGCGCGGCCTGACAGGCACCATCCATCGCCTCGCCGCGGGCGACTACACACATCGGGTCGAACGGCCCAGCGATGACGACCTCGGCCGCCTCGCCGCCGACATCAACCGCCTGGCCGACACCCTCGAGGACACCGAGCGCAACCGCCGCAGCTTCATGGCCGACATCTCGCACGAACTGCGCACGCCGCTGGCGGTGCTGCGTGCCGAGCTGGAAGCGATCCAGGACGGGATCCGGCCGATGACACCCGCCGCGCTGGCACCGCTGCAGGGCGAGGTGGCGCAGCTCGGCAAGCTGATCGACGACCTGCACGAGCTGGCGGTGACGCAGACCGGCGCGGTGTCCTACCGCTTCGCCGCGATTGATCTGGACGGCGTCCTGCAAACCACCCTGGCCGGCATGCGCGGACGCTTCACCGACGCCGGCCTGACACTGCGAGCGGCACCATCGCCCACACCGCTGCTGATCGAAGGCGATGAACGCCGATTGCAGCAATTGTTCGCGAACCTGCTGGAGAACGCGCTGCGCTATACCGACCGCGGCGGTGAGGTTGTGGTGAACGTGCAACGCCACGGTCAGCGCGTGGAAGCGGTGATCGAGGACAGCGCACCGGGCGTGGTCGAGGACAAGCGCGAGCGGCTGTTCGAACGCTTCTACCGGGTCGAAGCCTCGCGCAACCGCGCCAGCGGCGGCAGCGGCCTGGGCCTGGCGATCTGCCACAACATCGTGCAGGCGCACGGCGGCACCATCCGTGCCGAGGGCGCGGCGCTGGGCGGCCTGCGCATCGTCGTCACCCTACCAGCGCTGGCGCCATCGTGATGACACCTGCGAACGGCGCCGACGCATTGATCCTGGTGGTCGAAGACGAACCGCGCCTGGCCGGCGTGCTGCGCGACTACCTGCACGCTGGCGGCTACCGCAGCGACTGGATTGCCGACGGCGCCGAAGTGATGGCCGCCTTCCACCGCCTCACACCCGACCTGGTACTGCTCGACCTGATGCTGCCCAACCGCGACGGCATCGAACTGTGCCGCGCACTGCGCGCAGAAAGCGAAGTACCGGTGATCATGGTCACCGCACGCGTCGAGGAAGTGGACCGCCTGCTCGGCCTGGAAGTCGGCGCCGACGACTACATCTGCAAACCGTTCAGCCCGCGCGAAGTGGTGGCACGGATCGGCACCGTACTTCGCCGCTACCGTGGCGGCGGTAACGGCGCCCCGCAGAACCTGCAGATCGACGATGCCGGCTGCCGCGCCGCACTGCGTGGCCGCTGGCTGGAACTGACCCCGGTGGAATTCCGCCTGCTGCGCACCCTGGCCGCCACGCCGGGCCGGGTCTGGTCACGCGACCACCTGATGAACCACCTCTACGCCGACCACCGCATCGTCACCGACCGCACCGTCGACAGCCACGTAAAAAACCTCCGCCGCAAACTGTCCGAGGCCGGCGCCGAAGACGACCCGATCCGCTCGATCTATGGCATGGGTTATCGCCTGGATCTGTAGCGCAGGCGAAACGGCATCGACTGTGCGCGCTACCGCGGGACCAGCGCCCCGTGGATCGGCGCGACCCAAGCGTCTTTCTCGATGTCATAGGCGATGAAGTCACTGTCGAACTGCCAGTAACTCCAGGCCCAGCCGCGGGCTTCGGCCTCGCGGGCGACGGCGGCGGTGTAGGCGACACGGGAGGCTATGTCGCCCTTGTCATAGGCCCCGAACTCACCCAGCAGCACCGGCCGGTCGTGGGCTGCGGCCCAGGCCTGGACGCTGTCGAAATCGGTCTTGATCCGCGCCCGCTCGGCCTCGGTTCCCCAGGTAATGCCGGTCTTCGACGTGGACGGGTTCCAGGACGCGCCCTGGTGGGTGAACTCGAATGGCGTGTAGTAGTGGAAAGTCACGATCAGATGGCGGTCGGCCTGCGGCAGGTCGAGGGCCTTGAGGTGTTCGAGGTTGTTCCAGGAGGCGGGACCGACGATGACGTTGCGGGTCGGGTTGGTCGCTCGCACCACCGGCAGCAGATCGGCGATCCAGCTGTTCCACAGGTCGTCTGTCAGACCCTTGTTCGGCTCGTTGAGCAGCTCGAACACCACGCCATCGGGAGCGTCCTTGTAGCGCGCGCCGATCTGGGTCCAGAAGGCGGTCAGCTTGGGCTTGCAGGTGGCCGGATCCTCGCCGCAAGGGCCGAAATCATGCTCGTCGAGGATGATGGTCAGCTTCTGGGCCAGGGCGGTCTCGACCAGATGGTCCAGGGTCTTCAGCCAGGCTGGATCCAGGCGGTTGTCGGCGTCCATGTGGGCGAAGCCGTGCAGATTGACCCGCACCGTGTCGAAGCCACCGTCCTTGATGACCTTCAAATGGTGGTCGATCTGGAAGCGGGCCTGGGCCGGATCTTTCCACAGCGGATCGTAGCCAAGGATGTTGACCCCTCGGGCCATGGCTTTGACCTGATCGGCAGGCGCGATCTCGCGGGCGGTCGCCGGGGCGACCATAAGCATAGAGAGCAGGACGCAGGCAGCGAGAACCTTGAAGCTTGGGCGCATGACGTTTCCTCGGCTGGGCTTCTGCGAACGCGCGTAACAACGCTGTCAGTCTGACCCGGGAAGCGCCGCCGCGCAACGGCGCCTCCAGCGCATTTTCGAGCGAAGTGGATGCCGGCTCGCATGCAGAAAATACGAAAAAATAAAATCCAGAACGCCGGGGCTGATGCAACGCCGAGTCTGGTCACGCGATCACCTGATGAACCACCTCTACGCCGACCACCGCATCGTCACCGACCGCACCGTCGACAGCCACGCAAAAAAACTCCGCCGCAAACTATCCAAAGCCGGTGCCGAAGACGACCCGATCTGCTCGATCTATGGCATGGGTTATCGCCTGGATCTGTAGCGCAGGCGAACAACATCGAAGCAGTGCTGTTGCTGTTGCTGTTGCTGTTGCCGTTGCTCGTGATTTTGACTTTGCTCTTCGCTTTTCCGGGGCCCCCATCCGCAGCGGCGGAGCCAGCGGGAATAACCCGAAGGGCGACGCACATGGATGTGCGTCGTTTTTCGCCGCGACAGGAAGTCGCGTCGAAAAATCCCGTTGGCGTAGCGGACCCGTAGCGAAGCGAAGGGCGCGAGGACTGGGGCGTGCTTTCTTTTGGTTACTTTTCTTTGCACGAGCAAAGAAAAGTGACTCGCGCCCGCAGGGCGTGAAAGCCTTTGCCGTTGAAGTTGCCGTCGCAGTTACTTCAAACCCAAGAAGCAACGTCCATGGATCCCCGCTTGATCAGCCATTACCAGCCATTCGGCTGTTGTGGAGCCCTTCGGCTGCTGAAAAGCGCTTCGCGGGGATGACGGTAGATAGATCGCAGGGAAGGCTCTGGATCCCCGCCTACGCGGGGATGACGATAGAAGGACGGCGAGACGAGAAAACAAACACAAACCGCGCCGCACCCACAACCAACCTCAGCGAAACACCACCGTACGATGCCCATTGAGCAGAATCCGATGCTCAACATGCCGCCGCACCGCCCGCGCCAGCACCAACGACTCCGTATCACTCCCCAACCGCACCAGATCACGCGGCGTCATCGCATGATCCACCCGCGCCACGTCCTGCTCGATGATCGGACCCTCGTCCAGATCCGGCGTCACATAGTGCGCCGTCGCACCGATGATCTTGACCCCGCGTGCGTGCGCCTGATGATACGGCTGCGCACCCTTGAAGCTCGGCAGGAAGCTGTGATGGATATTGATCGCACGCCCGGCCAGCGCCTCGCACAGGCGCGGCGAGAGGATCTGCATGTAGCGCGCCAGCACCACCAGATCGATCTGCTCGCGCTCGACCAGATCGATGATCTGCTGCTCCTGCTGCGCGCGGTTGTCCGCGCCGACCGGCATATGATGGAACGGCACGCCATACGACGCACTCAGCGCCGCGAAGTCGGCGTGGTTGGAGGCTACCGCGGCGATGTCCACCTTCAGCTGCTTGCTGTGTGCACGGAACAGCAGATCGTTGAGGCAATGACCCTGCTTGCTGACCAGCACCAGCAGCCGCGCGCGACGACGCGCATCGTGCAGCTGCCAGTCCATCGCGAAGTCGGCCGCCAGCGCGCCCAGGTGCTCGCGCAGCCGCGCCAGCGAGGCGCCCTCGGCCATGTCGAAATGCACGCGCAGGAAGAACTGGCCGCGCTCCTCGTCACCGAACTGCTGCGCGTCGAGGATGTTGCAATCCAGTTCGAACAGCAGGCCGCTGACGCGGTAAACAATACCGGTACGGTCCGGGCAGGAAAGCGTGAGGATGTAGTCAGGTCGCATCCGCTCAATGATAACGAAAGCAACGCCACGGCCGACCGACGCTTTCCGAGGAAACTGTCGCCGCCGCGCTCAGCGCTTCGGCAGGCGCAGGTACAGACGCCGGTTGACCTCGTCCAGCTGCGCCAGTGATTCGGCGATCGGCGTACCGGTGGCCTCTTCGGTGGACACGTGCGCGCGCAGGTGCGCAGGATCGTCCAGCTCGCCACGCACCACGAATACCCGCTCGCCGGTCTCGCCCAGATGCCGGCTCAGCACGACGTAATCGATCTGGTCGAAACCGTGCTGCTTGGCCAACGGCAACAGGCGCGCCGCCATGCGCTCGCTGACCGCATCGAAATCGCGTCCCAGCTCGGCATCCAGGCGTGCGACGCCGTCGCGGATCTGCTCGAACAGGCGGTGGTCCGGATGCTCGGGATGATCGGGCCCCAGCTTGTCGAGGGTCACGACGCCACCCCGGATATCCCGGCGTGGCACGACGTTGGACGGCAATACGGCATGGGTTTCCTCCTTGAGGTCGGTCACGGCTCCGGCGCCGACCTTAGCCGGTTTGTCGCCGGATACCCAAGCCCGCCATCACGTTCCGTGCCGTCCGCCGTTCAGCCTTGTCCTGCACGGGGCGCGACAGGCCGCGCCTGCCGTCGATCAGAGGCCGAACAGACCGCGCGCCGAGCGCGGCTCGCAGCGCAGGTATTGCGGCGCCGGCTGCACCGTCGCGCCGAGCGTGGCGGCCGCATGCCAGGGCCAGCGCGGGTCGTAGAGGATGCCGCGCGCCAGCGCGACTGCATCGACGCGCCCCTCGGCCAGCAGCGCCTCGGCGTGCAGCGGATCGGTGATCAACCCGACCGCGATCACCGGCATCGCCACCTGCGCCTTGATCGCCTCGGCGAACGGCACCTGGTAGCCGGCACCGAGCGCGATCTGCTGGCGCGGATCCAGACCGCCGCTGGAAACATGGATGAAGTGCGCACCGCGCGCATCCAACGCCTTGGCCAGGGCGATGCTCTGCGGCAGGTCCCAACCGCCCTCCACCCAATCGGTCGCGGAAATGCGCGCACCGACCGCGATGTTGTCCGAGACCGCCGCGCGCACCGCCTCGAACACGCGCAGCGTCAGTCGCATACGGTTTTCCAAGGCGCCACCGTATTCGTCGTTGCGGGTATTGCTCAGCGGCGACAGGAATTGATGCAGCAGGTAGCCATGCGCGGCATGGATCTCGATCAGTTGCAGGCCCAGCCGCTCGGCGCGGCGCGCGGCCTCGGCGAAGGCCTGCACGATGCCGTCGATCTCGCCCGCGTCCAACGCGTGCGGTTCCGGCGCGCCGGGATGGAACGGAAGCGTGGATGGCGCCACCGTCTGCCAACCATTCGGCCGGTCCGGCGCGATCGGATGCCCGCCATCCCATGGCCGCTCGGTGGAGGCCTTGCGACCGGCATGCGCGAGCTGCACGCCGATCGGCATCGGCGACCAACGCCGCACGCTGTCGAGCACCTGCTTCAACGCGGCCTCGTTGGCATCGTCGTACAGGCCCAGGTCGGCCCAGCTGATGCGGCCGCGCGCTTCCACCGCGGTGGCTTCCAGGATCAGCAGACCGGCACCGGACTGCGACAGGCTGCCCAGGTGCTGCACGTGCCAATCGCTGGCGCGACCTTCATCGGCGGAGTACTGGCACATCGGCGCGACCACGATGCGGTTGGCGAGTTCGAGCGGGCCGAGCGAAAGCGGCGAGAACAGCTGGCTCAAGGGGAAACCTGACGAGGGCAAGGGAAGCGCCATTGCACTGCGCGGCCGGCGGCAGCGCAACTGCCGGGGTGGATCACAGCGTCACGCGGCCCGCTCGCTGCCACGCAGGAACGCCAGCGCCGCGGCGCAATCGTGTTCGACCTTCAGCGTCAACAGCGCATCCGCCCGGGTCCGGCCGAAGTTCAACGCAGCGATCGGCAGGCCCTGCTGCGCGGCGGCCTGCACGAAGCGGAAGCCGGACCAGACCATCAGCGAGGAGCCGACCACCAGCACCGCGTCGGCCTGTGCCAGATGCGCGCTGGCGCGGGCAACGCGCTCGCGCGGCACGTTCTCGCCGAAGTAGACGACATCAGGCTTCAACAGACCGCCGCAGTGCTCGCAGGCCGGCACCACGAACGCGTCGAAATCCACTTCGTCCAGATCGGCGTCACCATCCGGTGCGATGCCTGCCTGCAACTGCTCCCAGCCGGGATTGGCCGCGCTCAGCCGTGCCTGCAACGCCGCGCGCGGGCTGCGCCGTTCGCAGTCCATGCAGCGCACCTGGTCCAGGCGCCCATGCAGGTCGATCACCTCACCGCTGCCGGCGGCCTGATGCAGGCCGTCGACGTTCTGGGTCAGCAACACTTCCAGCTGGCCGCGCGCCTCCAGTGCCGCCAACGCGTGATGGGTGCCGTTCGGCCGTGCCGTGCCGAAGCGCGGCCAGCCGATCAGGCTGCGCGCCCAGTAGCGCCGGCGCGTGGCCGCCTCGCCCATGAAGGCCTGGAACGTCACCGGCTGCGGACGCTTCCAGCCGCCCTGCCGGTCGCGGTAATCGGGAATGCCCGAGTCGGTGCTGCACCCGGCGCCGGTCAGCACGAACAGGCGCCGGTGGCGTTCGATGAAATCCTGCAGGTCGGCGATCGAGGCGCTCATGGTTCCCCAACATGGCGATGCCGGGCCGGCCACGCAAGCGCCGCGCGCAGAACGTCGCCGACGTCGATCAGGTTCGCGTCCGGCTCGCGGAAGTACGCCGGCCGGATCGGCGTGGTCGCTCAGACCACGATGCCGGGCGCGCCGGCCCCGCCCGTACCTGCATCGGACCCGTAGACTTGGAATTTCCCACGTCATTCACCATCCGCGCCGCCATGACCCCCCTGCCCATCAGCTTCGACGACATCGCCGCCGCCCACGAGCGCATCCGCGGCGCTGCCCACCGCACCCCGGTACTGACCTCGGCCACCGCCGATGCCGCCACCGGAGCCCGGCTGTTCTTCAAGTGCGAGAACTTCCAGCGCATGGGCGCCTTCAAGATTCGCGGCGCCTACAACGCCATCGCCCAGTTCACGCCGCAGCAGAAGGCCGGCGGTGTGCTGACGTTCTCCTCCGGCAACCACGCGCAGGCGATCGCGCTGTCGGCGCGGCTGCTGGGCGTGCAGGCGGTGATCGTGATGCCGCAGGACGCGCCCGCGATCAAGATCGAGGCCACGCGCGGCTATGGCGCCGAGGTGGTGCTGTACGACCGCTACAGCGAAGACCGCGAGGCGCTGGGCCGCCGCATCGCCAGCGAGCGCGGCATGACGCTGATTCCCCCGTTCGACCATCCGCACGTGATGGCCGGCCAGGGTACGACGGCCAAGGAACTGATCGAGGAGACCGGCCCGCTCGACATGCTGGTGGTGTGCCTGGGCGGCGGCGGACTGCTGTCGGGCTGCGCGGTGGCAGCGCAGGCCCTGGCGCCCGGTTGCGCCCTCTATGGGGTCGAGCCCGAAGCCGGCAACGATGGCCAGCGCAGCCTGCGCAGCGGCGGGATCGTGCGCATCGACATGCCGCGCACGATTGCCGACGGCGCGCAGACCACCTCCATCGGCCAGTACCCTTTCGCGGTGATCCGCGAGCTGGTGACCGACATCGTCACCGTTTCGGACGCCGAGCTGATCGAGACCATGAAGTTCTTCGCCGGCCGCATGAAGATCGTGGTGGAACCGACCGGCTGCCTGGCCGCCGCCGCGGTGCTGCACGGCAAGCTCGATGTCAGCGGCAAGCGCGTGGGCATCATCGTGTCCGGTGGCAATGTCGACCTGGACGCTTTTGGCCGCTTCGTGCAGGGATCGAGCGGCCCGGCAAGCGCGAGCGTGGTCAATTCTGCGGCGGCCGTGACCGTCTAGAGAGTCACCGATAGCACCACGACCGTCGTCCCCGCGAAGGCAGGGACTCAGCGACTTTCACTCGGCAAAGCCAAAGACCCTGGATCCCCGCCTCCGTGGGGATGACGAATTTCGTCGGCCGTTTCAAGCCCGATGCACATACGGCCGGTCACCCAACCAGCACTGCTTCAGAGGTAATTGCTGACTTCGATCAGGTTCGCGTCGAGGTCGCGGAAATACACCGACAGGATCGGTCCGGTCGCACCGGTGCGCTGCACCGGGCCTTCCTCGATCGCCACACCCGCGGCAAGCAACTCCGCCTGCACCTGCGCCAGCGGTGTGAGCGTGATGAAACACAGGTCCGCCGAACCCGGCGTCGGCCGCGCGGCCTTCGGTTCGTATTCGCGTCCGGCCGGATGCAGGTTGATCTTCTGCCGGCCGAACGCCAGCGCGCGTCGGCCCTCGCCGAACGTGAGCACCTGCATGCCGAGCACACGCGTGTAGAACGCACAGCTCGCCTCGACATCGGCGACGGTCAGGACCAGATGATCGAGACGATCGATGTCCACATCATTCTCCCCGCGGCGGATGCGGTGCGAAGCGGCCATACGGCCGTGAGTCGTCGGCGCCACGCCGCAGCACCTGCGCGGCGACCAGCGCGAATGCCAGCAGCAGCGTCAGGAACGCCACCAGCGCAACCCAACCACCGTGCTGCCAGAACCAACCACTGAACGAACCGATCACGCTGGATCCGACGTAGTAGGCCAGCAGATACAGCGAAGCGGCGTGGCTGCGATTGGCGCCACCGAGCCGGCTGACCCAGGCACTGGCGGCCGAATGCGCGATGAAGAAGCCGATGGTCAGCAGCACGATGCCGCCGATCACGCCCGGCAGCCAATGCAGCAGCGTCAGCAGCACGCCGGCGATGCAGGCAAGCACGCCGGACAGTACCACCGGGCCGCGCCCGAAGCGATCGGAAGCCGCACCGGCCACCGAGGAACTGACGATGCCGAATATGTAGGCGCTGAAGATCAAGCCGATCTGGCTCTGGCTCAAACCGAACTCCGTTCCCCCCAGACGGAAGCCGGCGTAGTTGTAGACGCTGACGAACGCGCCCATCAGCAGGAATGGAATCGAGAACAGCCACGGCAGATGGCGATCACGCAGGTGGCCGTGCCAGGCGCGCAGGTGATACACCAGATTGATGCCGTGACGGCGCACGAAATGGCGCGAGCGCGGCAGCAGCAACACGAACGCGATCGCACACAGCAGATCGAGCACGCCCAGCGCCGCCAGCGCGGCACGCCAGCCGAAATGATCGCTGAGCACGCTCATCATGATGCGTCCGCTCATGCCGCCGAACGCGTTGCCGGCCACGTACAGCCCGGTCGCCGCGCCGAGTCGTTCCGGAGGCAATTCCTCGGCCAGATACACCATCGCCACGGCCGGCACGCCGCCCAGCGCGATGCCGGACAGCGTGCGCACCACCACCAGCGCGCCCCAATGTGGCAGGCAGGCGGCGATCACGTTGAGCAGCGCCGCCAGCGCGATCGAAACGAACATCAGCCCGCGCCGGCCCAGGTTCTCCGAGACCGCGCCGGCGCAGAAGATCGCCAGCGCCAGCCCACCGGTGGCCAGCGACAGCGGCAACGAGCTGGTGGCCGCATCGACGCCGAACTCACGGGCGAACTCGGGCAGCAACGGCTGCACGCTGTAGAGCAGGGAAAACGTGGCGAAACCGGCCAGGAACAGCGCAATGCGGATGCGTGCCAGGGCGGGGGCGGCCGCGTCCAGCGGACGGGCGGGGGGAGTGCTCACAGGGATGGGGATGGGACCGATCGTGGAGGAATGTCTAGTGCTGCTCGCGTTGGGTGCTGTCCTGTGGGAGGGACTTCAGTCCCGACGCGGTACCGCCAAAGCGTCGGGACTGAAGTCCCTCCCACAGGAATCCGGCCGGCGCCGGTCCGGCAAATTATTTTCCTCCTGAAACAATCTGTCCAATATATGATGCCGGCAGCCCCGATACCCAAAGCCTCTCGGCATGGAACTGCGCCACCTCCGCTACTTCCTGGCCGTCGCCGAGGAAGGCAATTTCACCCGCGCCGCCGCGCGCGTGGGCATCGCCCAGCCGCCGCTGAGCCAGCAGATCCAGGCACTGGAAAAGGAACTGGGCACGCCGCTGTTCCGTCGCACCCATCAGGGTGCGGAATTGAACGAAGCCGGCGAGGCATTTCTGATCGATGTGCGGCGGGTATTGGCCGATGTCGATACCGCGGTCGATTCGGTGCAGCGTGCCGCACGCGGCGAGCGTGGTCGGCTGCGATTGGGTTTCACCGCTTCGGCGGCGTTCAATCCGGTGGTGCCCAAGCTGATCCGGCGCTTCCAGCGCGCCTGGCCGCAGGTGACCATCGTGCTGCTGGAGACCAACACCATCGGCCTGCTCAAGGCGATGGAGAGCGGCCAGCTCGATGCCGCCTTCATCCGTCCCAGCAGCCTGACCCCGGTCGGGCTGAACCTGCTGCACTTCCCCGACGAGCCGATGAAGATCGCGCTGCCGGCCGCGCATCGACTGGCCGGGCGCGCGCGACTGCCGCTGTCGGCGCTGGCCGGCGAGCCGTTCATCCTGTTTCCGCGCAGTTTCGGCCCCAGCCTGTACGACGAAATCGCGCAGGCCTGCCGGCTGGCCGGCTTCACCTTGCAGGTCAGCCAGGAAGCCCCGCAGATGTCCTCGATCTGCAATCTGGTCGCCGCCGAGCTGGGCGTGTCGGTGGTGCCGCAGGCGATGACCCATGTGCAGCTGCCGGGCGTGCGCTACATCGACATCCAGGGTCACGTGCCGCTGGCGCGGCTGGCGCTGGCCTCGTTGCCCGGTCACGAAACGGTAGTGGTGCAGCACCTGGCGCGGCTGGCGCGGGCACTGGTGCAGGAGACCGCTTGACCTCAACTTTGGTTGAGGTTGTCCAATGGCCGCTCCAATCCCGTGCGAGCCGGCCCGATGCGCATCGTCCATCTGCAGCAACCCACCTATGACCCCACCGCGAGTGCCGCGTTCTATCGCGATGTACTGCAGCTGCCGGTCGAAGGCACGCGTGTGCGTGTCGGCTGGAGCGAGATCGAGCTGATTCCCGCCGAGGGCGTGGTCGGTTGCGTGCATCTGGCGTTCAACGTCGCACCGCACCGCTTCGAGGAAGCCGAGCGCTGGGTCATCGAACGCGCACCGCTGCTGCGGGACACGCATGGCACCACGCGCTTCCCGTTGTCGCGCGGCTGGGATTCGGAGTCGGTGTATTTCGCCGGGCCGGACGGCGCGGTGCTGGAGCTGATCGCACGCCGGCGCCTGCCCGCGCCGAAGCCGGTGCACGGCCCGTTCCACGGCAGCGAACTGCTGTGCATCAGCGAAGTCGGTCTGCCGAGCGCGAACGTCAGCGGCGTGACCCGCAGCGTCGGCAATCACTTCCGGATGCCGCCGCTGGAAGAACCGACGCCGGTGTTCGCACCGCTTGGCGATGACGAAGGCCTGCTGATCGTGGTCGATCACGAGCGACGCTGGTTTCCCGAACAACGCCGGCTACCGTGGGCACGCGGTGTGCGTGTGCACGTGCAGGGCCCGCCGCCGGGTTTGTGCCTGTATGACGCGCAGGGTTGGGAGTTGCGCTCGGTGGCATGACAGGCCGGAGCCACACAGGATCCGCACTCGTGGAGCCGAGCTTGCTCGGCTGGGTGTTACTGGTGAAGCCTCAGCCGAGCAAGCTCGGCGCTACAGCGCCGGCCGCTCGGACAAGCGCACCCGCGATGCTTCCAGCCAGGTGACGTGGCGGGTGCCGTCGCGAGCGGTATAGCGCACCTGGATCCAGTGGCCCCATGGCGTCAGCGCGACCAGGCGATCACCGGGCACCACGAACAGCCCGCGCTCGCGGCACCCCGCATCCGGCGCGCGATGGAAGTACACGCGGCCCTCGCCGCCCACCTTCGCCTGCAGCGGCGGATGCAGGCCCACGCTCTCGCGCAGCGCGTGCTGCTCCACGCCGCTGCAATCCTGCGCGCCGGCGAGCGCCGGCAGTGCCAGCGTGATGACCAACAGACCCCGCACGATCATGCGCCGGCAGACGCGTCCGGAAGACGGAAGAAGCCGCGCGCCGCAACGGTGGTGGCGGCGGCGACCGTGGCCACGTCCTCGTCACGATCGCGCGCCAGCTCCTCGACGATGTGCGCCAGGAACATCGGCTCGTTGCGACGATCCTTCGGCATCGGCTTGAGCGTGCGCGGCAGCAGGTACGGCGCATCGGTCTCGATCATCAGCCGCTCGGCCGGGATGTGCCTGACCAGCTCGCGCAGGTGCGCGCCACGGCGCTCGTCGCACAGCCAGCCGGTGATGCCGATGTACCAGTCGCGGTCGAGATAGTCGAACAGCTCGCGGCGCTCGCCGGTGAAGCAGTGCACCACCGCCGGGCCGAGCTTGCCGTCGAAGTTGCGCATCATCGCGATGAAGTCATCGTGCGCGTCGCGCTGATGCAGGAACAGCGGCTTGTGGTTCTCGCTGGCCAGTTGCAGTTGGCGCTCGAACGCCTTGCGCTGGGCCGGGCGCGGGGCGAAGTCGCGGAAATAGTCCAGCCCGCATTCGCCGACCGCGACCACTTCCGGGTGCGCATGCAGCGCGCGCATCTCGGCATCGCACTCGTCGGTGTACTCGACCGCATGATGCGGATGCACGCCAGCGGTGGCGAACAGGAACCCGGGATGGCGCTGCGCCAGTTGCAACGCCTGCGGCGAATGCTCGCGGCTGGCACCGGTGATGACCATCTGGGCCACGCCGGCAGCGCGCGCGCGTTGCAGCACCGCCTCACGGTCGTGGTCGAAGGAATCGTGGGTGAGGTTGGCGCCGATGTCGATCAGCTGCATACGGCCGGGTAGTTCGTGGGGAAGCGGCGGATTGTAGCCGCTGCACTCTTTCATCCGTTATCCGTCTCACCCGTTATCCGTAGGAGCGGCTTCAGCCGCGATGGAGCTTTACCGGTAACGCCCCATCGCGGCTAAAGCCGCTCCTACGGGGTGCCCGCACCAATCTGCTCGATGTGTGAGGCCAGCGCCTGGATCGCCAGGTTGGCCGCGCGCGAGAGCTGGCGTTGCGGCGCCACGCACAGCGCCAGCGTCATCGGTTTGGTCAGGTGCGCGCGGAACGGCACGAATGCCAGCCGGCCGTCGGCCACGTCCGGGGCGGCGTCCAGCCATGACATCAGCGCCACGCCCACGCCGGCACGCGCCAGCGCGCGCAGGCTGCGCACGTCGTTGCACTGGGTGAAGCGCTTCACGTCCAGCTGCTGGCGCTGGTACAGCACCTTGGCGTGCTCGTTGACCATCAGCGGCGCGGCCGGCAGCAGCAGGCCGTGGTCGATCACATCGCCCAGCTGCAGCGAGGCCTTGCCGGCCAGCGGATGATCCGGCGGCATCGCGATGCCGAGCGGCACGTCGGCGAACGCGCGCACTTCCAGGTCCACGCTGCTGACCGGGTCGAGCAGCAGGCCGAAGTCGACATCGGCACGCGCCACCATCTCCACCACCTTCTGGTTGCCGGCGGTGGACAGGTTGAAGGTCAGCCCGGGGTGCTGCTGGATCAGCGTGCCGACCACCTGCGGCACCATGCCTTCGCTGAGCGCGTCGATCATCGCGATGTCGACGTGGCCGCGCCGCAGGCCCTTGAGTTCCTCGAAGCGCTCCAGGGTGCGGCCGTAGCTCTTCTCCCACTGCCGCGCTTCCACCAGCAGCATCTCGCCAGCGGCGGTCAGGCGCAGCCGGCCAGGCAGGCGCTCGAACAGCTGCGCGCCCAGATCCTCCTCGGCCCGCAGAATCTGCCGGTCGATCGCCGAGGCGGACACGTGCAGTACCTCGGACGCCTTGCGGATGCTGCCGCAGCGCGCGACCTCGATGAAGTAACGGGTGAAGCGGGAGAAGGTCAGCATCGGTGGGCTCCAGGGCCGTCCCGCAGAGAATCTATCGTCATCCCCGCGCAGAGCCTGCTCCCAGCGAAGGCGGGGGCAGGCTCTGCGCGGGGATGACGCATGTGAAGGCAGCTGCGGGCGACCCGATCGGCGCGTTGCATTTTTTGCAATGGATTCGCTGAAAAACGATGTTTGATAACACACCCGGCGCTTCCTAGAGTCAATCCGGTCGCCGCCCCCTCCCCGCGTTGCCCTGCGGACGGCCCTCCCCCCGCTTCACGAGACCCGCCCGCCGATGGATGTTGCCGTGCCCCCCCTGCCGCTGGATTGCAGCTTCGACGAGGCCGACTGGCAGCGCCTGGCGCAGCACTGGCACGCGGTGGCGCTGAGCAGCGAGGTCGGGCAAGCGCCGTTCAAGGCCACCCTGCTCGACGAGCCGCTGGTGCTGTACCGCAGTGGCGGCGAACTGGTGGTGGCGCGCGATGTCTGCCCGCACCGCGGGGTGCCGCTGAGCAAGGGCACGGCCGATGGCCAGGGCGTGGTGTGCCCGTACCACGGCCTGCGCTTCGGTGCCGGCGGCCGCTGCAACCGCATCCCGGCCAGCCCGACCCAGGCGATCCCGGCGCGGATGCGCCTGCACACCTATGCAGCCACCGAGCGTTACGGGCTGATCTGGGTGTGTCTGGCCAAACCGTCGATCACTTCGGAAGCAGAAATCGATATCCCGCCGATGCCGCACTGGGACGACGAAGGCTTCCAGCAGATCAACTGCCCGGGGTTCGATATCGGCGGCTCGGCCGCGCGCCAGCTGGAAGGCTTCATCGACGTCTCCCACTTCGCCTGGATCCACACCGGCACCTTCGCCGATCCGGACAATCAGGAAGTGCCGCAGTACGCCGTCAGTGAACGCCACGGCGGTTTCGACGCGGACTACTACAGCACCGTCAGCAACTACTCCGCCGATTCGGGTCGGCCGGTGCCGCCGGGCTATCTGTGGCTGCGTCGCTTCGAGGTGCACGTGCCGTTCACCGCGACGCTGACGATCCACTTTCCCAACGACGGCGAGCGGCTGGTGATCATGAATTGCGCCTCGCCGGTGTCCAAGCACAAGACCCGCCTGCTGGTGCCGATCGCGCGCAACTTCGATCTGGAGGTGCCGGTGGAGGCGGTGCACGCGTTCAACCATCGCGTGTTTGCCGAGGACGCGGAGATGGTCGAGGCGCAGAAGCCCGAGTATCTGCCGCTGGATCCGCTGCTGGAGATCCACATCCCCGCCGACCGCAGCTCGATCGCCTACCGGCGCGCGCTGCGCGATCAGGGCTACGGCGATTTCTTCCTGCGCTGAGATGACCATGACGACGAGTCCGCTGCAGGAAGTCCGCATCGCCACCGTGGCCGACGAAGGCCACGGCCAGCGCGCGCTGCGCCTGGAACCGCTGCACGGTGCGCTTCCGGCCTTCGAAGCCGGCGCGCACGTGGACGTGCACCTGCCCGACGGGCTGGTGCGCCAGTACTCGATCGCCAGCGCGCCGCAGCAGCGCGACCACTATCTGCTGTGCGTGCGCCGCACCGACGATTCGCGCGGCGGCTCGCGCCAGTTGTGCGGCAGTGTCACGCCCGGCGACCGGCTGCGGATCTCGGCGCCGCGCAATCTGTTCGCGCTGCGCACCGGCACGCGTCAGGTGCTGATCGCCGCCGGCATCGGCATCACGCCGCTGCTGTCGATGGCCGAGGCGCTGGACGCGCGCGGCGAGCAATTCGTACTGCATTACTACGTGCGCCACCGCGGGCAGATCGCCTTCGCCGCGCGGCTGCGACAGGGCTTCACGCATGGTCGGGTGCTGCTGCATGCCAGCGCCGACGGTGCCAGCCCGCGCACGCATGTGCCGGTGGAAATCCGTGCGGCAACTTCGCGCGATCAGCTGTACCTGTGCGGGCCGGCGCCGTTCATGGACCGCTTCGCGGCGCTGGCGGGCGGCTTCGGCTGGTCGCCGGCGCAGGTGCATCGCGAGCACTTCGGCGCGGTCGCGCGGGCAGCGGACGGGGAGCGTCCGTTCGACGTCGAACTCGCCCGCAGCGGCCGGGTCGTGACGGTGCCGGCGCAGGTCAGCATCGCCCAGGCGCTGCGGGCTGCGGGGATCGCCGCGCCGGTGTCTTGCGAACAGGGGATTTGCGGGGCCTGCCTGACCGGGGTGCTGGGCGGCGAGCCGGAACATCGCGACAGCGTGCTGGGCGAGGCCGAGCGCTGCGCCGGGCGGCAGGTGGCGCTGTGCTGTTCGCGCAGCCGCTCGCCCCGGCTGGTCCTCGATCTGTAGCGCTGCAAGGGGTTGCGATAGGGGGATACACCTAGCTTAGCCCCTTGTTGGTGCGTTCGCGCCACCCTTTGGTGCATTGCAACATTGTCATGTTAAAGATTCGTCACGCCCTGCAAAATGGAGGCTTGCAAGTGTTCCCGCAGGACGCGGGTTTCTCTCCCGATCGCTCCTGTGAGACCCCATGAAAGCAGTCGTGCTTCGTCCTGTCGTTCGTCCTTCCTGCAGCTGCACGGCCGGGAAGGCGTGATGGCCATCCCACGTTTTGATCTTGCCGGCGCCGGCACCACTACGCGTACCGAACTGCTGGCCGGGCTGACCACCTTCCTGACGATGTCCTACATCGTCTTCGTCAATCCCGACATCCTCGCCTCGACCGGCATGGACCATGGCGCGGTGTTTGTCGCCACGTGCCTGGCGGCGGCGATCGGCTCGGCGCTGATGGGACTGCTCGCCAACTATCCGGTCGGTGCCGCACCGGGAATGGGGCTCAACGCGTTCTTCGCCTTCACCGTGGTCGGCACGCTCGGCTACAGCTGGCAGCAGGCGCTGGGGCTGGTGTTCGTCTCGGGCTGCCTGTTTGTATTGCTCACGTTGACCGGCGCACGGCGCTGGCTGGTGGATGGCATTCCGCCAGCGCTGCGCAGCGGTATCGCCGCCGGCATCGGCTTGTTCCTGGCTTTCATCGGTCTGCAGAAGGCCGGGCTGGTGGTGGCAAGCCCGGCCACGCTGGTGACGCTGGGCGATCTGCACAAGCCCGAGCCG
This sequence comes from Pseudomonas sp. GW821-FHT07E12, assembly GCF_058986605.1. NCBI lineage: Bacteria > Pseudomonadati > Pseudomonadota > Gammaproteobacteria > Pseudomonadales > Pseudomonadaceae > Pseudomonas > Pseudomonas sp. GW821-FHT07E12. Next base: position 24,534 of record NZ_JBYSVX010000016.1, read on the forward strand.
CTGCTGGCGCTGGCCGGACTGGCGTTGATCGCCATCCTCGATCTTCGGCGCGTGCGCGGCGCGATCCTGCTCGGCATCCTGGCGATCACTGCGAGCGCGGCCGCGCTCGGGCTGGTGCACTGGCATGGCCTGCTGGCGTGGCCGCCGAGCCTGGCGCCGACCTTCCTCAAGCTCGATATCGCCGGCGCGTTGCAGGGGCATGGTGCCGGCTCGGCGCTGGCAGCGGTGCTGCACGTGGTGCTGGTGTTCGTGCTGGTGGAGGTGTTCGACGCCACCGGCACGCTGATGGGTGTGGCCAAGCGCGCCGGTCTGCTCGGCACGCCAGTGCAGCAGCAACGCTTCAACCGTGCGCTGTTCGCCGACAGTGGCGCGATCCTGGCCGGCTCGCTGCTGGGTACGTCCAGCACCACTGCCTATATCGAGAGCGCGTCCGGCGTGCAGGCCGGCGGCCGCACCGGGCTGACCGCGCTGACGGTGGCCGCGCTGTTCCTGCTTGCGCTGCTGTTCTCGCCACTCGCGGCGATGGTGCCGGCCTATGCGACCGCACCGGCGCTGATCTATGTGGCGGCCTCGATGCTGCGCGAGCTGGTCGATGTCAGCTGGGCCGATCTCAGCGAATCCCTGCCGGCGGCGCTGTGCGCGCTGGCGATGCCGCTGACTTATTCGATCGCCGATGGTCTGGCGCTGGGTTTCCTGGCTTACGCGGTGCTCAAGCTCGGTTCCGGGCGCTGGCGCGAAGTGCATCCGGCGAGCTGGGCGATCACTGCGCTGTTCGTGCTGCGGCATGCGTTGCAGTGAGTTTCGACATCTGTGGGAGGGACTTCAGTCCCGACGGATGGCCGAGAAGGCTCGTCGGGACTGAAGTCCCTCCCACAGAAGAATCCCCTCCCCTTTTTAGATTGCGTCCCTGCCCCATGCACCTGCGTTCCGCATTACTCACCACGTTGCTGCTCAGCACCGCCCTGCCCGTCTCGGCGCGTACCGCCACGCCGGCAACGACACCGGCCGCGCGTGAGCAGCAGGTCGCGCTCGCGATGCAGAAGATCGCCGACAAACCGGCGCAGCTGCGCGCGTTCCTGCAGGCGATGCCGAAGGGTGGTGACCTGCACAACCACACGGGCGGCTCGACCTACGCCGAGGACTTCCTGCGCTGGGCCGATGCCGACGATTTCTGCGTCAATCTGGCCGATCACGCGCTGCGCCCGCCGCCGTGCGGTGCAGAACAGGCACCGGCACGTGGCTTGGCCGCACGCGATCCGGCGCTGTACGCACGCACGGTCGATGCGCTGTCGATGCGCAACTTCGTGCCTACGCCGGGCAAACCATCCGGCCACGACCAGTTCTTCTCGACATTCTCCCGCTTCGGCCCGGTCGGCAAGGTGCGCCGTGCCGAGGTCATCGCCACCACGCTGGAGCAGGCCGCGCGCGATCACGTTGGCTACGTCGAGCTGATTGCCAATCCCGAGCAGACCGATGTGGTCGGCAAGCGCATGCAGGCGCTGGACTGGAACGGCGATGACTACGCCGCCGATCTGGCGCGCCTCCAGGCCGAGCTGCCGGCGCAGGTCGAGGCCGCGCGCGCCGACACCGCGCGCACCGATGCGCGGGTGCGCGAGCTGCTGCGCTGTGACCAGGCCGATGCCTCGCCGGCCTGCGCGGTCGAGTACCGCTACATCACCTACGTGCTGCGCACGCTGCCGCAGCCGTTCGTGTTCGGGCAGATGGCGTTGAACTACGCGCTGGTCGCGGCCGGAAACAACCGCTACGTCGGCGTCAACATCGTCGCGCCGGAAGACGACGCGGTGGCGCGCACCGACTACCGCACGCACATGGCGATGTTCCGCTTCTTCTCGGCGCGCCATCCCGAGGTGAAGCTGACCCTGCATGCCGGCGAGCTGGCGCTGGGGCTGGTGCCGCCGGCCGATCTGCGCTTCCACATCCGCGAGGCGGTCGAGGCCGGTGCGAGCCGTATCGGCCACGGTGTCGATCTGCCGTTCGAGGATGATCCGCAGGGCCTGCTGCGCACGATGCGCGAGCGCCAGGTCGCGGTCGAGATCAACCTGACCAGCAACGATGTGATCCTCGGCGTGCGCGACGGCGCGCATCCGTTGTCGATGTATCTCGCCGCCGGCGTGCCGGTGGTGCTGTCCACCGATGACGAAGGCGTCTCGCGCAGCGACATGACCCACGAGTACCAGCGCGCGGTGCAGGAACAGCATCTGGGCTACGCCACGCTCAAGCGGATCGCGCGCAACGGCATCCATTACGCGTTCCTGCCCGGCGAAAGCCTGTGGCAGGCCGACGGCCGCGTCGCACCTGTCTGCGCCGCCGCGCTGAACGGTGCTCGCGCGCCGGACGCTAACTGCCGCGCATTGCTTGAGCGCAGCGACAAGGCCCGCGTGCAGTGGCAGCTGGAACAGGACTTCACCCGCTTCGAAGATGCCGTGCTGAAGCAGAGCCCGGCCGCATGAACTTCGTCCGCGCGCTCGGCTGGTTGCTTGCCTGCTGGCTGACGGCGCTGCCGGTGTGCGCGTTCGCCGCCACGTCGGCAGCGCCGCGGCTGGTGATCATCGATGACGATATCGATGGCTTCAATCCGGCCCAGCTGATGTTGCTGCAGGCGCCCGACGTGAAGGTGCTCGGCATCTGCACGGTCAGCGGCAACGCCTGGCGCGACGCCGAACTGGCGCATGCGCGGCGCCTGCTGGAAATCGCCGGTCATCCGGAGATTCCGGTGCTGCCGGGCGCGGTCTATCCGCTGCTCAATTCCGAAAAAGCCACCGAACGCTGGGAAGCGCTGTACGGCAAGCTGGTGTGGAAGGGCGCGTGGACCAAGCGCTGGGTCGAAGATACCCAGCAGAGCGATCCGCGCTATCACGCTCACGATGTCGTGCCGGATCTGGCGCTGGGCAATCCGAGCGTGGTCAAGGCCGCCAGCGAGCCGGCGGCGATGTTCATGCTGCGCATGGTCCGCCAGTACCCCGGCCAGGTCAGTATCGTCGCCACCGGCCCGCTGACCAATCTGGCGCTCGCGCAATCGCTGGACCCGCAGTTCGCCTCGCTGGCGAAGGAGCTGGTCTACATGGGCGGCAGCCTCAATCCGCAGCAGCGCCTGGACGGCGTATCGGCGCGGCAGTTCGCGCGTGAGTTCATCAACTCGCCGCGCCGCGAGTTCAACATCCGCTGGGATCCTGAAGCGGCCAGCATCGTGATGCGCGCGCCGTGGAAGAAGATCGTGATGGTGCCGGTCGATCCGTCCACCGCCACCGAATTGAGCGCGCCGCTGCTGGCGCGGATGACCACCTCCGGCACGCCGATCGCGCAGGCATTGGCGCGACGCGAGACCGGCTTTCCGATGTGGGACGAACTGGCGGTCGCGGTGTGGCTGGATCCAAGCCTGATCGCCCGCGCCGACACGCTCTACGTCGATACCAACACCGAGTTCGCGGCCAGCTACGGCGACATCCTGTCGTGGGCGCCCGGCTATCAGCCCGAACTCGATGACCACGAACCGGAGCAGGTCGTGCGCGAGGTCGATGTCGTCGGCGTCGAGACGCTGATGGTCGAGCTGCTCAATCGTCCGCAACCGCCTTCGCTCGGCCGGCCGTTGCCGGCGTTGCGTCCCGACTGACGCCCTCCACGCCCAGGAACCGCCATGCCCGCGCCCCGCCTCCGTCGTCTGCTGTCGCTGTTCCTGCTGCTCCCTGTCCTGGCCAGCGCGGCGGTGCCGCCCGCACCGGAGCCGGCGCGCAGGATCCCGGTCAACGTGGTCGTGGTGGCCAACTTCGAGAACGGCGCCGACAGCGGCGACAAGCCGGGTGAGTACCAGTTCTGGGTCGAGCGTGATCACCTCGACGAACGCATCGCGGTACGCGGCGCCGAGCGCGGGGTGCGTCGCAACGCGCAGGGCGAGTACGGCCTGCTGCTGGCGGACATGGACGCGTTCGTGCTCGATCCGCGCTTCGATCTGAGCCACGCCTACTGGCTGTTCACCGGCATCTCCGGCGGTGATCCGAACCTGCTTTCGGTCGGCAGCGCGGCGTGGGCGCGCTGGGTCGTCAACGGCGACCAGCTGCGCGAATTCGACGACCGCGAGATTCCCGCCGACTGGCCCTACGGCCTGTTCGCGATCGGCGCGCTCAAGCCGAACACCTTGCCCAGCGATCCCAACGGTTTCGGCAGCGTCGAAAGCGCCGACCAGCTGGGCATGGCGTGGAAGCTCAATCCCGGCCTGGTCGGCTGGGCCTATGCGATGACCCGCGACATCGCGATTCCGGATGATCCGGTGCTGGCCGAACGGCGCAAGGCCTGGGCCGGCTTTCCCGAAGCACAGAAGCCGCCGCGCGTGCTGCTCGGCGAGACCCTCGGCAGCAAGCGTTACTGGCACGGTTCGATGCGCAATCGCTGGGCCGAGGACTGGGTGAAGCTGTGGACCGGCGGCCAGGGCCGCTTCGCCATGACCAACATGGAAAGCCAGAACGCCGCCGAGCGTGTCGAGCGCTACGCCAGGCTCGGCCTGCTCGATGCGCAGCGCGTGCTGGTGCTGCGCACCGCCAGCAATCCCTCGATGCCGCCGCCGGGGCAAGACCCGCTCGCGACCATCGGCGATGAAACGCCCGGCCAGATCGCCGCCTACGAAGCCAACTACCGCGTCGGCGCGCCGGTCGTGCGCGCGTTGCTGGCCGGCTGGCACCAGTACCGCGACACGCCACCGAGCACGCCACTGCCCACACCTTGATCGACCCAGGACGAATGACTGTCACGGCTCACGGAAGGCCTCGCAACACGGTTGCACCGCAGTTCTCCAGCTCTTCCGCACTTCATCCCACCACAGGCATATCCCAATGAAGACCACGCTCCTGGCCCTCGCCGTCAGTTCCGCGCTGTATATCCCGATGCAGGCCCATGCCCAGTCGCAGAGCGACGACAGCACCACCACCGCATCGGCACGCACCAGCGTCACCACCACGTCCAACACCACCAATTCCAACGCCACCAAGCGCGTGCAGCAGCTCGACGCGGTGCAGGTCAGCGGCCAGGTCGAGTCGCTGGGCGGCGGCAACATGCAGGTCCAGGTCGCACCCAAGGCGGTCTCCACGATCGGTCGCGAGGCGATCCTCAAGACCGTGCCGGGCGCCAACTTCACCCAGATGCTGAGCAGCATCCCCGGCGCGATCTCGGCCACCAACGACGTCACTGGCCTGAACGATGGCAACTTCACCGTGCGCGGCTTCCCGGCCAACGAAGTCGGCGTGACCGTCAACGGCGTGCCGATCAACGACAGCGGCAACTACGCGATGTACGCCACCGAGTACGGCGACACCGAGAACATGGGCGACATCACCGTCGAGCAGGGCTACCCGAGCGTCACCTCGCCGGTGATCGGCGCGGCCGGCGGCAACATCGCCTGGGTCACCATCGACCCGACCCACCAGGCCGGCGTGGACTTCAGCCAGAGCCTGGGCAGCAACAACTACAAGCGCACCTTCGTGCGCTACAACACCGGCGACATCGGCCCGGTGCGTTCGTGGATCTCGTACTCGCACAACGAGACCGACCTGTGGCGCGGTGCCGGCCAGTCGAAGGTGACCAAGGTCGACGGCAAGTCGGTCTGGACCATCGACGACGGCAACTCGATCACCGCCTCGCTGCAGTACAACCGCGAGGTCAAGAACAACTACCGCGCCCTGACCAAGAGCCAGATCGCGCAGTACGGCTACCACTACGGCTACGTGAAGTCCTACCAGTCCAGCAACGCCGGTGACTGGGTCGGCACCGAGGTCAACCCGTTCACCAGCGCGATCTTCAGCCTGGATGGCGAGTTCACCCTGAGCGACACCCTGCACGTGTCGGTGGTGCCGTACTTCGTCTACGGCTACGGCGGCGGCAGCTACGGTTATGCCAACACCTACGTGTTCTTCACCTCCGACACGTTCCGCCCGGGCATCCACGTCAAGTTCAAGCAGGACTTCGGCCTGAACGACAGCCTGGAGTACGGCTTCCTGGCCGAGCGTCCGCGCCAGCAGGGTTCCAACGTCTACATCCCCGCCGACAGCCAGGGCAACCCGGTCGACATCTGGGGCCACGACAGCGCGTACTACTACAAGAACGCCAACGGCACGCCGAAGATCGCCTACAAGTTCTACTCGACCACGCCGACCTACCGCGCCTTCGCCACCAACACCTGGACTCCGAACGACCAGTGGACCGTCACCCTCGGCGGCGCCTACACCTCGGTCACACGCAAGGGCTGGTATTCGACCTGGCCGGACTCGGACCTCGGCATCAAGTCCACCGCGTCCTCCAGCGAGCTGTATGCCTCCGGCTCGCGCACCTACAAGAAGTTCACCCCGACCGGCGGTCTGAAGTTCCAGCTCGACGACCACAACCAGTTCTACCTCGGCGTCGGCCAGACCTATCGCGCGCCGATCAACACCTCCGCCCTGTACGACTTCTGGGGCGCGGCCTATGCACAGGCTTCGGGCAAATCAGTGTCGATCAGCGATGCCGAGCCGGAGAAGGCGACCACGGTCGACCTGGGCTGGCGCTTCTACGGTGACAAGCTGAGCGCGTCCGTCGACGCCTACACGACCGACTTCAAGAACAAGCAGTTCAGCGGCACCGACCCGGCCACCTCGGCGCCGGTGTACTTCTCGCTGGGTCAGGTGAAGATGCGCGGCGTCAACGGCGAGCTGAGCTACAAGTTCGACGACGCCTGGTCGGTCTACACCTCCTACGCGCACACCACGGCGGAGATGCAGGACAACCTCACCCTCGGCACCACCACCTACCTGACCTCGGGCAAGACACTGGTCAACGTGCCGAAGAATTCCGGCTATGCGTCGGTGAACTACAACCAGGGTCCGTTCTGGGCCAGCCTGAGCAGCACCGTGCAGAGCGGCATCTGGGGCACCTTCAACAACGCGGCCGGCTCGTACGCGGGCGGCTTCGCGGTGCTCAACCTCAACGGCGGCTGGAACTTCCAGGACTTCGGCGGCCTGAAGAAGCCGTACCTGAAGGTCAACCTGTTCAACATCGGCAACCGCCAGGCGCTGAACTACTCGGCCACCACCTCGCTGGCGACCACCGCCACGTCGGCCACCTGGCAGCTGCTGCAGGACCGCACCGTGATGGTGACCTTCGGCGGTTCGATCGCGCTGTAAGAACCCCCTCGTCGCCCCCGCGCAGGCGGGGGCCCAGCGACTTTCGCCCAGGAAGTACAAAGGCACTGGATCCCCGCTTACGCGGGGATGACGAAGTTCATACCCCCGGTCATCCGCGCCATGCATGGGTGACCGGGCTTTTTCGACCCGGTACGCTGTGGCGCGCCCCTTTCCTGGTTATGCAATGTCCGAATCGCAACACCCCGCTTCCGGCAAGCGCCTCGTGATCCTCGAGGACGACATCGACGGTTTCACCCCCGCCCAGTTGCTGTTGCTGCAATCACCCGACGTCGAGGTGCTCGGCATCTCCGCAGTGAGCGGCAACATCTGGCGCGACGAAGTGCTCGCCCACACCTGCCGCCTGCTCGAACTGGCCGGCCGCCCCGACATCCCGGTATTGCCCGGCCCGGTGTTCCCGCTGCTCAATTCCGAAGCCGCCACCGAGCGCTGGGAAGCGCTGTACGGCAAGCTGGTGTGGAAGGGCGCGTGGACCCGGCAGTGGATCGACGCCGACACCGTGCAGACCTCACCGCGCTACCACGCCCATGACGTCGTGCCCGACCTCGCACTCGGCAATCCGAGCGTGGTGCGTCCCTCCGACGAACACGCCGCGCTGTTCATGCTGCGCATGGTCCGCCAGTACCCCGGCCAGGTCAGCATCGTCGCCACCGGCCCACTGACCAATCTCGCGCTTGCCCAATCGCTGGATCCGCAATTCGCCACGCTGGTGAAGGAACTGGTCTACATGGGCGGCAGCCTCAACCCAAAACGCCAGCGCGACAGCGTGTCGGCGCATCAATTCGCCCGCGAATTCGTCAACTCACCGCGCCGCGAATTCAACATCCGCTGGGACCCGGAAGCGGCCCGCATCGTGCAGCGCGCGCCGTGGAAGAAGATCGTGATGGTCCCGGTCGATCCCTCCACCGCCACCGAGCTGACCGCCGATCTGGTCGCCCGCATCGGCGCCGCCGACACCACCATCGGCCACACCCTGCGCCGCCGCGAACCGGGCTTCCCGATGTGGGACGAACTGGCCACGGCCGTATGGCTGCACCCCGAGCTGGCCACCGTCACCGAGACGCTCTACATCGACACCAACACCGAATTCGGCCCCGGCTACGGCGACACCTTGTCGTGGGCACCCGGCTACCAACCAGGGCTGGGCGAACAAGCGCAGACCGTGGTGCTGGAGATGGACGTGGCCGCGATGGAAGCGTTGCTGGTCGAACGGCTGACCGCGGCACATCCACCGTCGGTGGGCGCGCCGTTGCCAGTATCGTGAGGCCGCCCGCTGTTGCTGTTGCTGTTGCTGTTGCTCGTGATTTTGCTTTTGCTCTTCGCTCTTCAGGGGCCCCCATCCGCAGCGACGGAGCCGGCGGGAAAAACCCGAAGGGCGACGCACATGGATGTGCGTCGTTTTCTGCCGCGGCATGGATGCCGCGTCAGAAAATCCCGCTGGCGCAGTGAACCCGTAGCGCAGCGAAGGGCGCGAGGACTGGGGCGTGCTTTCTTTGGGTTACCTTTCTTTGCACGAGCAAAGAAAGGTGACTCGCTCCGAAGGAGCGAAAGCTGTTGCTGTTGCTTCAATCAATAGACTCGAAACGTCACAGGTAAAGCCCCATCGCGGCTGAAGCCGCTCCTACAAACAAAAGAACCAAGCTTCAAAGAAGAGGCCACGATGCAGATCCCCGTCGAATACCAACCCGGCATCCAGCGCAACACGGACCTGCTCAACGGCTACGCGCAGCTACTGCACGACTTCACCCCACCACCCGCCAACGCAAACCCACAACCCCCCAGCCAGATCGCCAAGATCACCCAGGCCACTCGCACCACAACCGGCCAAGCGCAAGCCCACACCGAACAAACCCTCGCGCACATCGCCACAGCCAATCCCGCGCTGAGCGCCTTCACCCGCATCCTCCCCGAACGCGCCCACGCCGATGCCACCCGCGTGCAGGCCGCGCTGGACAGCCACCGCGACGGCGGCCCACTCGCCGGCGTCCCGTTCGCAGTGAAAGACCTGTTCGACGTCGCTGGCCTGCCGACCACCGCCGGCGCCGCGATCCGCGCCGACGCAGCGCCCGCCACGCATGACGCACCGCTCGTCCAACGCCTGATCGAAGCCGGCGCGATCCTGGTCGGCACCACCAACATGGACGAGTTCGCCTACGGCTTCGCCACCGTCAACGCCCATTACGGCACCACCCGCAACCCGCACGACAGCACGCGTCTGGCCGGGGGCTCCTCCGGCGGCTCGGCCGCGGCGGTCGCCGCCGGACTGGTGCCGTTCGCACTCGGCTCGGACACCAACGGCTCAATCCGCGTGCCGGCCGCACTGTGCGGCATCTATGGCCTGCGCCCAAGCCACGGCAGCCTGCCGCTGGAGGGCGTGTTTCCATTCGTCGAAGCCTTCGACGTCGCCGGCCCGTTCGCCACCAGCGTCGCCGACCTGCGCGTCGTGCACGAAGCCATGGCCGGCACCTCGCTGCCGGATCGCGATGCCTCCACCCTGCGCATCGCCCGTCTCGGCGGCTGGTTCGCACGCAATCTCGATCCCGAACTTGCCGCCGGCCTCGATGCACTCGCCGCCCATCTCGACATCGCCACCACCCGCGACCTGCCCGACGCACAACGCTCACGCGCCGCCGCATTCGTGATGACCGCAGCCGAAGGCGGATTCCGCCACCGCGCCGCGCTCGCCACGCATGCCGCCGGTTTCGATCCCGCCACCCGCGACCGCCTGTTCGCCGGTCTGCAACTGCCCGCTGCGGTGATCGCCGACGCGCATCGCTTTGCCGAATGGTTCAAGCACGCGATGGACCAGCTGTGGGATGAAGTCGACGTCCTGATCGCGCCCGCCGTGCCCTGCGTGGCGCCGCGTATCGATCAGGAAACCATCGTCATCGATGGCCAACCGGTCTCCGCGCGCGCCAACCTCGGGATCCTGACCCAACCGCTCGGACTGGCCCGCTGCCCGGTGCTGGCGGCACCGCTCAAACGTCCCGGCAAGTTGCCGCTGGGCGTGCAGTTGATCGCCGCACCTGGCCGCGAAGATCGCCTGTTTGCGCTCGCCGCGCAGCTCGAACACGATGGCCTGATCGGCTACAGCGCACCGGAGGCGACACGCTGATGCTGCACACCTTGCGCGCCCGCCGCGGCCTCGTCGTCGCGCCCCACCACCTCGCCGCGCAGGCCGGCCGCGACGTGCTGCGCGATGGCGGCAGCGCTGTCGAAGCCGCCGTCGCCACCGCCGCATGTCTGGCGGTGGTCTACCCGCACATGACCGGCATCGGCGGCGACGGTTTCTGGTTGATCCGCGAACCGGACGGGCGCGTCCACGCGATCGACGCCTGCGGCCGCGCTGCGCAGGCCGCCACGCTGGATTTCTACGCCGGTCAGGACACGATTCCCTGGCGCGGCCCCGGCGCCGCCAACACCGTCGCCGGCACCATTTCCGGCTGGGCACTCGCACTTGCCGACCAGGAGCAGCGCCTGCCGCTGTCACGGCTGCTGGAAGACGCGATCCACCACGCGCGCAGCGGCGCACCGGTCACCGCCGGCGGCGCCCACATCGCCGCCGCGAAAAGCGCGGAACTGCGCGCGCAGCCCGGGGCCTACGCGCAGGTGTTCGAACCTGCAGGCCATCCGTTGCGCGAAGGCGAACTGCTGACGCAACCCACGCTCGCCGCCACGCTGGAACGCCTGGCCGAGGCCGGTCTCGACGACTACTACCGCGGCGAACTCGCGCACGCCATCGCCGCCGACCTCGCCGCACTCGGCAGCCCGCTCACGCTCGCCGACCTGCACGCGCATCACGCCGAGGCCAGCACGCCGCTGCATGTACGCGTACGCAACGCCACGCTCTACAACCACGCTCCACCGACGCAGGGCCTGGCCTCGCTGCTGATCCTCGCCCTGTTCGATCGCCTCGAGGCCGACACCGGCGACAGCTTCGCGCATCTGCACGGGCTGATCGAAGCGACCAAACAGGCATTCCTGGTGCGTGATCGCGAGGTCGGCGATCCCGCGTACATGACGCTCGATCCGCAAGCCCTGCTCGACGACAACGCTGTGCTCGACACACTCGCCGCACGCATCGACCCACGGCACGCATTGCCATGGCCGCAACCCTCGCAAGCCGGCGATACCGTCTGGTTCGGCGCGATCGACCACGAAGGCCGCGCGGTCAGCTGCATCCAGTCGACCTACTTCGAATTCGGCTCCGGCCTGGTGCTGCCGCGCACCGGCATCGTCTGGCAGAACCGCGGCTGCAGTTTCCGCCTCGCACGCGACGGCTGGAACGCACTCAAACCCGGCCGCAAACCATTCCACACCCTCAACCCGGCACTGGCCGTATTCGACGACGGCCGCGTGATGAGCTACGGCACCATGGGCGGCGAAGGCCAGCCGCAGACCCAGGCGGCCGTGTTCACCCGCTACGCCCGCTTCGGCATGCCGCTGCAACGGGCCATCACCGCACCCCGCTGGCTGCTCGGCCGCACCTGGGGCGAGGACAGCACCTCACTCAAGCTCGAAAACCGCTTCGATCCCGCCGTGGTACAGGCCTTGCGCGACGCCGGCCACAGCGTCGAGCTGCTGCCGGCATTCACCTCGGTGATGGGACACGCCGGCGCATTGGTGCGCGAGGCCGACGGCACGCTGTCCGGCGCCGCCGATCCGCGCAGCGACGGCGCGGTAGCCGGGTGGTAGACGACACCATGACCCGTAGGAGCGGCGTCAGCCGCGATGAAGCGTTACCGGTAAAGCCCCATCGCGGCTGATGGCCCTAGGCCACCCAGAGCCGCTCCTACCAACCGCGCACGAGCACGCCGCTCAGTAGCTCTGCGTGCGGGCCGGTGGGCGCTCCTGCTGCTCCTGCCGCTGTGCCTGGTCGTAGCTGCTCACTGCATGCTGCTGTTCGGCCTGATAGGCACTTTCCCGTAGTGCTGGTGCGGGGGCGTTGGCATCCACCTGCGCACGAAAGCCGGGGGTCTTGCCTGCGACGAAGATCTGGTCGTTATGCAAGGCCACGGAGCCGAGCTGATCGGGACGTTCGATACCGGCCTTCTTCGCCGCCACCAGCGTTTCGGCGACCTTCGCATCCGAGACGGAACCTGGAAGCTGGCTGCGCAAGGCATCGAAATAGGCCCGGTCGGGATGACGTTCCGGAAACCGCTCCCTGGATTGATCCTGGATCCTCGCAACGTCGCGATTGATCCTGTCCACGTCGTCCTTGTCGACCAGCTCGCGTTGCGGATGTCCGCTCGGAAGCTGCAATCTCGCATCGTCCGGATAGAGCTGCCTGAGCCGGGAATCGGTCAGCCCGGTGACGAGGTCGCCACGTTTCATTGCGGCGAACGTTTCGCGCGCCAGCGCATCGGCACCCGACGTCTGGTCGCCGATGCGGCGGCCCGCCTCGTTGTTCCACAGATCCATCCGATGCTCGTAGGGATCGTTCGGATGCGCCGGACCGATCTCCGCCTCGTTCCCGTACTTGCGCGCGATCCACTGCTGGCCCAATGCAAGCTGGGTGACGCGTCCACTCGTGTAAGCGTGCCGGAACGCATCCACCTCATCGTTATGACCTTGCGACTGGAAACTTCCATCAGCGCGACGGGCGAGCTGAACACCGCTGTGTTGCTCGTAATACCGATAAGCCTCCTGCTCGATTTCCCGCTTTGCAGCCCTGGGATCGGTAATGTCAACCATGGTCAGCGTCCTTGTGCCGCCTTCTGGAATTCGATCGGCCCGTCGTAGCCGGGATATTTCTTCTTGATGAGGATGCGTTCGCCCGGCGAAACGCAGACGTCCTCCAGCGAGTTCGGCACGTAGCCCTCGTCGACGAAGAATTCCTCGTAGGGCAGCGAGAGCACCTTCTCGCTCGCGTCATGCTTGAACTTCAGCTGCAACGCATCGTGGCGCTCGAAGCACAGCGAGCCCCAGGGGAAGTCCGTCAACTTGCCCGCTTCGACCACCACGGAATCGCGTCCGGCCAGGAGCGAGTCGACGCGTTGGACGAACTGTGCCTTCGAAAGACTGGATTCGGTCATGGTGCATCCTGCAAGCAGAAAGAACGGGAAAACATGCAAGAAAGATGACAGCCGTCGCGGCATGGTCATCGGTGTGGCTCCTTCCAGCGGTTCCAGTGCCTTGTACCGCAGAGGCCGGACCACGGCAACAGATCGCCGGCATCGGTTGGACAGTCGATCCACACCACCGCAGGGCATCGCGATGAGTATGCCTCCGCGATCATTCACCTGAGCGCGCGCCCTCTCCTGCTTTGCCCGCGGCAAGCCGATGCTCTACCATCCCGCCTCGCGCGCGCCACCCCGGTCTTCGGGGAATGTTGTGATCCGGCGATTGTCCTTATCCCGTTTTGCTTACTAGCCAGCCGACATCGATGCCCGGGCGGATATTGCCCGGAGCAGCCTCGACCTTCGACATGACAAGCAAGCAAACCGGAGCGCAACCATGCGTGTGTCACGATCCCTGAAGCCAGCCTCCCGGCATCCCTCTCCCGTGCTGCCACGATGCGTGCGGCAGGCTCTTGGACTGACCGCGGCGAGCCTGCTGGCCGTCACGACGGCGCATGCCGAGTCGGACCCGTCGGAGCCGGTCAAGCAGCTTTCCACCGTGGTGGTGAACGCGGACAGCGGCGACCAGGGCCAGCTCGCCCGGGATGGACGCGCCGGGCTGCTGGGCGACAAGGGCGTGATGGACATGCCCTTCAGCATCAGCGGCTACACCTCCAGGCGCATCGAGAACCAGCAGGCCGTCACGTTGGCGGAGGTGTTGAACAGTGATCCCTCGACGCGGTTCACCGGGCAGCGGGGCGGTGTCACCGATTCCTTCTTCATCCGGGGCTTCCCGATCAACGAGGGCAACCTGAGCGAGGTCGCCCTGGATGGGGTGTATGGCGTATCGCCCAACTACCATCTGTTCACCGAGTACCTGGAGCGGGTGGAGGTGCTCAAGGGACCGGCGGCGCTGCTCTACGGGATGTCGCCCAACGGCGGCGTGGGCGGTGTCGTCAACGTGGTGCCCAAGCGTGCCACCGGCACGGACGCCACCCGGGTCTCGTTCGACTATGGCTCCGGTTCCCAGGTCGGCAGCGCGGCGGACTACAGCCGGCGCTTCGGCGCCCGGCGGCAGTTCGGGCTGCGCTTCAATGCATTGCATCGCGAAGGTGACACGGCGCTGGACAACCAGCACGCACGCGCCGACGTGGGTGCGCTCTCGCTGGACTACCGCAGCGAGCGGGCACGCACGTCGCTGGACATCATCAGCCAGCACGAGTTCGTCGATGCGCCGACGCGTCCGTTCGTGTTGAGGCAGGGGATCGACGTGCCGGCCGCGCCCGATGGCGAGCGCAACGTCACTCAGGCCTGGGGCTGGTGGAAATCCCGGGACACCTCCGCACTATGGCGTGGCGATTACGCCATCAACGAGGCATTGACCGTCTTCGCCGACGCAGGCGGCACGCGCTCGGACGTGTCGCGCTACTCGGACCAGACCCCGACGATCCTCAACGCCGCAGGCGACACCACCGCGGTGCCGCAGAACTGGAAGTTCGCGATCCGACGCGCCAGCGCGGACGCAGGCCTGCGCGCGAACCTGGCAACCGGACCGGTGCGGCACGCGCTGGTGCTGCAGGTCAACGGCTACCGCGACAGCATCGGCAACGCCGTCAACGCGGGCGTGGCGATGCCGTCCAACATCTATTCGCCCGTCGCGAACCCGGAGCAGGCGGTGGCCGCGCCGGCGCGCGCACGCAAGGTGACCGAGTCGCGACTGTCGAGCGTGGCGCTGGCCGATACGATGAACATGCTGGACGACCGGCTGCAGATCACCCTGGGGCTGCGCCAACAGCGCGTGAGGTCGCAGAACTTCAGCGCCAGCACCGGACAACGCACCACGTCGTACGACGAAAGCGCCGTCACGCCGCTGGCAGGTATCGTCCTGCGCCCGACCGAACATCTGTCGGTCTACGCCAACTACATCGAGGGCCTCAGCAAGGGCGACATCGCACCCTCCACCGCCGCCAACGCCGGGCAGGCATTCGCCCCCTACCGCACCAGGCAGCAGGAGGTCGGCGTGAAGCTGGCATCGGACGGCTGGCTCGCGACGATGGCGCTCTTCAGGATCACCAAGCCCAGCGGACAGCTTTATGGCGCGGTCTATGCGATAGACAGCGAGCAGCGCAACCAGGGCCTCGAACTCAGCGTGTCGTACGAACCCGTCGGCGGCTTCCGCCTGCTGGGCGGGGTGACGCTGCTGGATGCCGAACTGACCCGGACCAGCAGCCCGGCGACCACCGGCAACCGGCCCGTGGGAGTCCCGAAGTGGATGGCCAATGCCGGGGCGGAATGGGATCTGCCGTGGCTGCCCAGCCTCACCTTCACCGGCGCGGTCACCCACACCGGCCAGCAGTACCTGGACCAGGCCAACACCCAATCCCTGCCGGACTGGACCACGTTCGACCTGGGGGCCCGCTACGCGACCCGCATCGCGCAGCACCCGGCGACGCTGCGACTGGGCCTGCTCAACGCCTTCGATCGGCACTATTGGTCGGGCGCGGCGTCCTACGGCACGCTGTCGCTGGGCGCGCCACGGACGACCTACCTGTCCCTATCGGTCGACTTCTAGGAACCCGCATTCCCCGGGGTTTCTCGCCATCCGGTGCGGGCCGTCCCGCGCACCGGATGGCCCGCGCGGGCGCTCGTGGCGATACGCCGGCAGCAGGCGACAGCGACGGGCTCGTTCCGGGCTGCAAGGAACGACACGGTCGGCCTCCACGAATGCAGATTCCGTGCGATGTCCGCCCCATACATCGCTACAGTGAGACTCCCCACGTCCCACTGATGAGCCCCCTCCGATGCTCCCCTCACGTACCGCCGTGCGCGCCCTCGCGCTCCTGCTGCTCTGTAGCCTGCCGCTGTCCGCCTTCGCCAAATCGAGCGGTGCGCCGATCGCGCCACGCGTGCTGGTCATCACCATGTTCGACGGCGAAGCCAAGCCGTGGCTGGAACACGCGCAACTGACCCGCGAGGTGAAGCTGCCGGGGCTGGCGCCGCGCTATCCGGCGGTGCATTGCACCGACGACACCACGCTGTGCATGGTCACCACCGACATGGGCTATGCCAATGCCGCCAGCGTCACCACCACGCTGGTGCTGTCCGAGCGGTTCGACCTGCGCCACAGCTATGTGATCGTCGCCGGCATCGGCGGTATCGATCCGGCCTTTGGCACGCTGGGCTCGGCGCACTGGGCGCGCTACGTGGTCGATGGCGGGCTGACCTATTCGATCGATCCGCGCCAGGCGCCGGCCGGGTGGCCATCGGGCATCCTGGCGCTGGGCTCGTCGCGGCCCGGCGAGAAGGGTGCCTGGGATGCCGGCACCGAGCTGTACCAGCTCGATGAGGCGCTGCTGCAACGCGCGTTCGCGTTGACCCGCAACGTCGAGCTGCTCGACAACGACGCCGCCCGCGCCTATCGCGCACGCTACCCGTCGGCACCGGGCAATGCCGCGCCGCAGGTCAGCATCTGCGATACGCAGTCCTCGGATACCTACTGGCATGGCACGCAGATGGCGGCGGCGATGGCGGCGCAGAACGCACTGGTCAGCGACGGCAAGGCGCGCGTGTGCACCACGCAGATGGAAGACAACGCCACGCTGACCGCACTCAAGCGCGGCGCCGAAGCCGGCCGCGTCGACTTCCAGCGCGTGGCGGTGCTGCGCACCGGCTCCAACTTCGACCGTGAAGCACCGGGCCAGGACGTGGCCGAGTCGCTGCGCGCCAATTCGGGCGGATTCCTGCCAGCGACGACCAATGCCTATCGCGTTGCCGATGCGCTGGCGCAGGTGATCGTGTCGGACTGGACGCACTGGCGCGATGGCGTACCGGGCGCGACGCCATGAACTCGCGCCTGCTGCCCCTGCTGCTGATATCGCTGACGACCGCCGCACACGTCGACGCCGTCGAAGTGATCGGCCATCGCGGCCGCCTGCAACCGACGCAGGTGGAGAACAGCCTGCGTCAGATGCAGATCACCGGCGCGACCGGCTTCGGCGTGGAGATGGATCTGCGCCGCAGCCGCGACGGCACGCTGTGGGTGCTGCACGACGACACGCTCGATCGCAGCACCAGCGGCCACGGCGCGATTGCCGAACGCAGCGACCGCGAACTGGCGCAGGTGCGCCTGCGTGCACCGGACGGACATGTCACCGACGAGCCGCTGCCGCGTTTCGACGCAGTCGCGGCCTGGGCAGCCAAGGCGCCAGAAGTGCGGCTGATGCTGGACCTGAAAGGCGCCACCGCCGCCGAAGTGCGGCCACTGCTGCAGCGTTACCGACTGGCATCGCATTCGATCCTGCTGACCTTCAATCGCGCGCAGGCCACCGAGGCGCTGGACAACGGCGACGGCGCGCCGGTGTCGGTGCTGGTGACGCAGGCGGACGACATCGCCCGCTATCGACAACTGGCAGCGGGACGACCGCTGGCGCTGTATGTACCGCAGCGCTCGGCACCGGAACTGTTCGCAGCCGCGCACGCCAGCGGATTGCACGTCATCAGCGATGCATTGCCGACACAGCAGGGCGAATCGCTGGACGCGCTGGCCGCGCGCGAAGGCTGTGCGAGCTATGCGACGTTCCTGGCGACGCATCCGGCGGACGTGCTGGTATCGGATACGCCGCAATGCGTGACCGCCGGCAACGCCCACCACTGAAACAGCTCCGTGTGCCGCCGCTTGCGGATGCGCTGCTGTTGTTGCCAAGCGCTATCTGCGCCCGCCGATCAGGGGAAGCTCGCTGAGCATCGCCTTCAGTGCGATGGCGTCCCACGGAAGATGTTCGGCGATTCCCAGACCGACAACATCCACAACGGCGGACACATCCTTGAGCAAGCGGACGACTTCGGCCACCCGCATTCCGCCCTGGGCGATGCCATCGAAGGCGTCGACAGGCACATCCGGATTGGCGAACAGCAACGAGCGGAACCCTCGCGGATCAAGTACATCCAGATCCAGATGGATGGCCACGTGTTTCGCACCGGTTTCCCGCAACCACGTCAGCACTGCTTCACTTGATGAGCGCAGCTCTGCCGGTCCCACATGCCGCAGCCCCAACCGAGCGATCTCGGCCGTCTCGTAAGGCAGTGTTTCCTGCAATCCCGCGTACATGACCTGCCGAGGCTCCAAGGGCCTGGCGACCCGTTGCACGAAGTCCGCGTCGCCCAATCCCATCAGATTCCCGAGCACCATCGCGTGCGCATGCTGGAACTGGCGCGCCGTCATGATGTCCGGGTGCGTATCCACCCATAGCACCGCCAGATCGCCTTGGTATCGCTCGTTCAAATAGGCGAACGGCACCAGATCGACCAGGCAATCGCCGCCCAGCACCACGATCCGGTCCGGTTGGTGCCGGTCGATCGCTTCGCGTGCGCGATCAGCCTGCGCCAACAGTTGCCGCTTGGCCACGATGCCGTCTTCGATCGGAAGCTCGGCGGAGGCCGGCGCTTCGACTTCGATCTCCTCGAAGCCTCCATGCACCGGTGGCGCCAGCCAGTTCAGCAACTGCGCACCGAGCTGATACGGCGGATTGTTGCCGCCCTGCCATTGCGGAAACAGCAGGCGCAGGGTGGTTTTTTCCTGGGGATTCATGTGCCTGTTCCTGCGTTGTTTAAAGATGGAGGACGATGGCGCCGATGGACTTGCGCGAAGCGAGCCGCGCATAGGCAACTTCGACATCGTCGAGTTGATGGTGGCTGTCGATGACAGGACGAACCACGCCCTTTTCCATCAGCGCCGAAATGTTCCGAAAAGCGTTCTCCACGGCGTGGTCATCCTCCAGATGCAGGTCATAACCGATGAGGCGTTTTTCATTCACGATGATGTCCACGAGATCGATCTCTGCCCGGGTGCCTGCGGCAAACCCGATCAACACGACCGTGCCCCGCCGCCGCACCGCACGGATCATTCCGGCGGTCATCGGCCCACCAACGCCGTCCAGAGCGAGGTCGTAACCCGCCATGTCAGTCAACGCCCCCGCCGTCTCATGAAGCGATTCCCGGGATAGATCGATAATCGAAGTCGCCCCCAGCTTCCTCGCGCTCGCCGCCTTCTCCGAAGTGGACACGACCACAGTGACCTCGGCGCCGAATGACTCGGCCACTTCACGCAATGCGTGTCCCAGTGCGCCGGTGCCGCCGGATATCAGAACCTTCTGTCCTGGCTTGATTCCAGCGACGCGCGTCAGCGCCTGGTGGGCGGTGATGTAATTCACCGACGCGGCAGCGCCTTGATCGAGACTGAGGCCGGCGGGCAATGCGAACAAACGACTGTCCTCGACAACCGCCCACTGCCGAAGCAATCCATCTCGCACCACGCCGAGTACGCCGGCGCCGTACACGACCACGGGTGTACCCGGTGGAAACTTCGCGCCTGCCTCCACGATTCCAGCACCTTCATTTCCCAGCACCAGCGGAAACGGCGTTCCGTCCATTCCGCCATTGCGGATCGTGCTGGAAAGCTGGTTGATGGTCGCCGCCTTGATACGCAGCAACGAATGGCCGGGCCGGATCGAGGGAATATCCCGCTCCTCGACCCGTGAAAGACCATCGACGGCGTTGCCATGGGATACCACGGCTTTCATTTTCATGTTTTGTCTCCAGACCCAATCTGGTCCCATAGCGAAGAACGCGCCGGCGGCACTGCAAAGGCAACGACGGCGGACCGGCCATCAACCGGCGCGATCAATCGTCAGCAGTGGAAGAAGGTGACTTCACCGAGTGCCGCCCGCCCCACGTGGACGGTCGCGGAAAGGCCCGACGTATCTTCGTGACCAAACGAGATGCCGAACATCAAGCGGTGATCGTGCGGAACCTGCAGCGCTGCGCGAACCGTCGCGGCGTACTTCGCCAGGATTCCCTGCGCAATGCCCGCCAGACCGCGCGATGCCAGCGACAACAGAAAGTTCTGCGCATACATGCCGATGTCCGCAGCGGCATGCACCTCGTTTCCATACATCGGCGGCATGAAGACGAAAGCCACATGCGGCGCATCGAAGAACGCCAGGTTACGACGGACACTTCTCAACCGACCTTCCGTGTCATCTCGTCCAATCCCGAGCGCCAGATGGTAGAGCTTGCCCTGGCGCTCCCTGCGTTGCGCGTGCACGCCTTGGTAGTTGGCCACATCGAACGGGAAGTCCGGCGAGGTAAGGCCCTGTTCCAGATCGCGCAGCAGCGCCGCGCTCAGTTCCCGCCTGGCACGGCCACTGACCACATGCACGACCCATGGCTGGGTATTGCAGTTGGAAGGCGCCAACTGCGCATCAGCGAGGATGCCGGTGATCTCCTCGTGACTGAGTGGCGTGGGCAGGTAGCTCCGCACCGAGCGTCGGCGTTGCGCCAGATCCGCGAAGAACGTGTCCATTGGCAGACTCCCTTGAATGTCAGGCCGGGAGCTTAGTTTGCAGATACAGGGTAAATAAACGTACATTTCAAAACAACATTAATTACCAATAGTTGTTAATCATGGACAGACTACGGGGGATGGAGGCATTCGTGGCCGCAGCCGATGCGGGCTCATACGCCGCAGCAGCCGAGCACCTGGACATGTCGGCGCAGATGGTCGCCAAACACATCACCACACTGGAAACGCGCCTTGGTGTGCGCCTGCTCAACCGCACCACGCGCAGACAAAGCCTGACCGAGTTCGGCGAACGGTATCTGGAACGTTGCAGGTTGATCGTGGCCGAGGCCGGAGCTGCCGATGCGATGGCCAGCGAGGCCGTCGCGCAGCCACGCGGTCGCATCCGCGTAAGCGCACCGCTCAACTACGGTGCCTCCAACTTCATGGCATTCGTGCAGAGCTACCTCGACACGCATCCGCTGACCGAAATCGAACTGGTGTTGTCGGATACCTACGTTGACCTCACCGAGGATGGCTTCGAAGCCGTGTTCCGGGCCGGCGACGTAGTAAACGAGATCGGATCGCTGGTGTCCCGCGTGCTGCGCCCTTATCGATTGATCCCGTGCGCATCTCCGGGCTACCTCGCTGCCCATGGCGAGCCGTCGACGCCGGAAGATCTGGTTCACCACAACTGCATCAGCTATCTGTTTCTCGATCGCCGGCACGAAACAGAATGGGTATTCACCCACAACAGCGGAACCCTCCGCGCGCCGATCACCGGCAAGCTTCGCGTCAACGACATGCGCGCTTCGATCGCCGCCGCGTTGGGCGGCTTCGGCATCGTGATGGGCGCCGAGGAAACCCTCCGCGAGTTTCTGGAAACGGGCGAACTGGTACGCATCCTCAAGGACTACGAAGGTCCGACCCGCCCGTTGAACCTGGTCTATCGCGCCGACCGGCAACGCACTGCAAAGCTTCGTTCGTTCATCGATGCTGCGGTCGAATGGTTTTCGGACTGATGACGCATCAAGCTCGGGCAATCGTGGTCGGATGCATCACACGCCCGATCGAGGGAGATCGCATCCACAGATGCGAACTTGCCCGCACATCCATGCCGTAACACACTTGGGCTTCTTTCAGGCATGGGGGAATGCTCGATGGAATATCGCCATCTCCGGTCCGCGGTCATATTGCTGGCGGCCTCGTTGTTCCTGAGCGCCGCGGCGTCGGCCCAGACTCAGACACGCAAGCCACTTACCGCCGAGACGCTATGGCAACTCAAGCGTCTGTCCACGCCGGCCGTCTCACCTGATGGCCGCTACACCGTGGTGGCGGTAAGCACCCATGATCGCAGGAAGGATCAGCCCAGCACGCGGTTGTGGTTGTTCGACAACAGCAGCGGTACGGCACGCGTGCTGACCGCCAAAGGTTTCAACAGCGGCAACCCGGTGTGGTCGCCGGACAGCAGCCGTATCGTGTTCGAATCCAAACGCGCCGAGGACGAGGTAAACCAGTTGTACGTGATTGCGTTGGGCGCAGACCCGGCGACACGGATAACCGACGTCCCGACCGGGGCCTCCAGCCCCAAATGGTTTCCCGACAGCAGGCAGGTGGCCTTCATCAGCCACGTATGGCCCGACGTGGGCAGCTGGGAAGGCCAGGCCAAACGCAAGCAGGCGCTCAAGGATTCCAAAGTCTCCGCACGTGCCTGGGACAAGGCACCGGTGCGCTACTGGTCGACATGGCTGGACGAGCGCGAAGCGCACCTTTATCGCGTAGCCATCAGCGGCGGCGAATCACTGCCCATCACACGCGGCAGCGGCGTCAAGCTGTTCGTGTCCCAGACGATGCCCGGCAGCGGCAGCGATGCCTACGACATCTCGCCGGATGGGCATGAGGTCGCACTCACCGTGGACAGCGATACCACCGGCACGCGCACCAATACCGACATCTACGTGCTGCCTGTGCGAGGCGGCAAACCACGCAACCTCACCGCAAGCAATCCAGCTGACGACAGCGCGCCGAGCTACAGCCCGGATGGCCGCTGGCTGGCCTACTCACGCCAGCAAATTCCCAACTTCTACGCCGATCGCCAACGTTGGGTATTGCACGATCGCAGCAGCGATCAGGAGCAGGTCGTCACCGAGCAATTCGATCGCTCGGTCGCTCGCCCGCAATGGGTACGCGACGCCGGCACCGTGGTCGTCAGCGTCGATGACGCCGGCACGCAGCGGCTGTATCGCATCGACACCGGCACGGGCGCAGCCACGCCCATCACCCGCACCACCGACTACCACGCGCTCTCGCTATCGGCCGACGGCAAGGTGCTGGTGGCATTGAACGAAAGCTTCGTGCAGCCACCTACGCTGGTACGGGTCGATCCGGCCAATGGCAACACCACAGCGGTGTCCCATTTCAACGACGAGGCACTGTCCAGGATCGATTTCGGTAGCTACGAAAGCGTCACCTACGCCGGCGCCAACGGCGACCCGATCCAGATGTGGGTGAACTACCCGCCCGGCTTCGACAAGCACGCGAACCGGAAATACCCGCTGTTCCTGCTGATCCATGGCGGCCCACATGCCGGCGTGACCGATGAGTTCTTCTGGCGCTGGCAAGCGCAAGTGTTCTCCGGCTGGGGCTACGTGACCGCGTGGCCCAACTTCCACGGTTCCAGCGGTTTTGGCCAGGGTTTCACCGACTCGATCAATCCGGATTGGGCGAACCTGCCCTATCTCGACACGATCAAGGCGGCCGCATGGTTCGCCGCCCAGCCCTGGATCGACAGCCAGCGCATGGCCGCCGGCGGCGGCAGCTACGGCGGATATCTGACTTCGGTGGTGCTCGGACGCGAACATCCGTTCAAGGCGCTGATCGTGCATGCCGGTGTATACAACCTGTACACGCAGTACGCCGCCGACTACGGCGCCGGCAAACGCCGGCATGGCGAATTCTGGGAGCAGCCGACGCAGTTCCAGCAGAACTCGCCGCACCTGCAGGCCGGCAACTTCAACACGCCGACCCTGGTGATCCACGGCGAACTGGACTATCGCGTACCGGTCAACCACGGCATCGAGCTGTTCAACACCTTGCAGAACCGCGGTGTGCGCAGCCGTTTCGTGTACTACCCCGACGAGAACCACTGGATATTGAAGCAGAACAACTCCATCCGCTGGTACCAGGAAGTGCAGGACTGGCTGGCCGACTATCTGGGCGGAACCCGATCCATGCCCGCGCCCGGCGGCGGCGGCACGCGGACGGTGGCAGGAGTCGACCCCGAATAGCGGGGGCGTAAGCAGCGGATGCTGCCTGGCGCGCGATCCCACCAAACGGGATGCGTGAAGTGATGCCCTGGAGTTAGAAGCAGGCGGCGGAAGCGCCGCCACGGATGGTTGATCTTTTCAGAGGCCTCCGGCTACTCCATCCCGAATCACCGGTCTCGCTCACGCCGGTGGGCCAGCTTGATGCCATCCGCGTCCGCTGACGCCTGAGCTACACGCAAACAAGCGCGGCGCTGCATTCGTCGAATCAGGCAATAAAGCCCACGAATCGGACAACTGGCAAACCGCTCGATCGCCACATACTCAGCGCTCGACGCAGGGCTGTCCTGGTCCGAATCGTCCAGCAGTCTTCTGTGTCGAAGTGCCGCCCGCCAGCGCCCGAAAGCTGCCGTGCCGACCCAGGTCCGGGCTCGTGTCCGCGAAGGCTCGACATCGCAAGGCGTGGCATGCCGTCATCCGAGCCAATGGCAAGCACCTCGTTCCTCCTTGCAGGAACCGCCACGAGAACTGCGTCGATCGCGCTTCTCAACGTACCTTCGCGCCAGAAATCCACCGAAGAGGAATCACGATGGAAAATTCCAAAACGATCGTCGAATCGAACTCCCCGGACCAGCGAGCGCTCAGTCGTCGCGATCTTCTGATCAACGCCGCCATCGTCGGCACCGGCCTGGCCGTCGGTCCTTTGGCATGGGCCGCTTCAGCCGGGCATGCCGGGACCGTCGATGGCGTTGTCAAAGGCAGACATCCCATGCGCACGCGCAAGCTCGGGCAGTTGGAGGTGTCCGAACTGGGTGCGGGTTGCATGAGCATCAGCGCCAACTACGGTCCACCGGCAAACCGGGATCAGGGCATCAAGGTGATTCGCACGGCCTTTGAACAGGGCGTCACGTTCTTTGACACCGCCGAGGTCTACGGCCCCCACACCAACGAGGATCTCGTCGGTGAGGCACTCGCGCCATTCCGTGATCAGGTCGTCATCGCCACCAAGTTCGGCTTCGACATCGAAGCCGGCGGCCTCAACAGCCAGCCTGCGCATATCAGGAACGTGGTCGAGGGCTCGCTCAAGCGCCTGCGAACCGATCGCATCGATCTGTACTACCAGCACCGCGTCGATCCGACGGTACCCATCGAAGACGTGGCCGGCACGATCAAGGACCTGATCCGGGAGGGAAAGGTGCTGCATTTCGGCCTTTCCGAAGCCAGCGCAAGCACGATCCGGCGCGCGCACGCGGTGCAACCGGTAGCAGCGGTGCAGACCGAATACTCGCTCATGGAGCGCGACGTCGAACGCAACGGCGTACTGACGACATGCGAGGAACTCGGCATCGGCTTCGTGCCATGGGGACCGCTCGGCATGGGCTTTCTGCCCGGCACCATGAATGCCCGGACCAGGCTCGATCCGAAGACGGACCTGCGGTCCGGATTCGATCGCTTCAGTCAAGCGAACCGCGCCGCCAATGCACCGATCATCGATTTCCTCAGGGAATTCGCCAAACAGAAAAACGCGACGCCCGCGCAGATCTCGCTGGCATGGTTGCTGGCACAGAAGCCATGGATCGTTCCGATCCCGGTTACACGCAGGCTCGATCATCTGGCGGAGAACCTGGCGTCCGTCAATGTGCAGCTGACTGCAGCCGATCTGGACGCAATCGACACAGCCTTGTCGAAATTCACCGTGCACGGCGGCCGGATGAACGAAGCGCAGATGCGTGTCGTCGACGAAACCAAGTGAACCAGCCGCCCGAAATACGACAGCAACGTCAGTCAAGAAGAGGTGCTTGAGAGCCCATGAAATCCTATCGCCTGCACGATTTCACCAGCATCGATGACCTGCGCATGCATGACGAGGACGAACCGCGACCGCAGCGAGGCGAGGTCCTGGTCCGCGTGCGCGCGGTTTCATTGAATTTCCGCGACATCGCGATACTTCGCGATCAGTATCCCGCACCGCACCTCAAAGGCTTGATCCCCACCAGCGACGGCGCCGGTGAAGTGGTGGCGGTGGGAGCGGGTGTCGATGATTTCAACGTGGGCGACCGGGTCATGGGCACCTTTCAGCCGCGCTGGTACGCGGGGCGGATGCCGGCCAATCTTGGCCAGTACCACTATGGCAGCGCGATCGATGGCTGGCTGGTCGAGAACAAGGTGGTCAGCCAGGAATCGCTGGTGCGTATTCCGGACAACCTCTCCTTCGAGGAAGCAGCCACCTTGCCATGCGCGGCGCTGACCGCGTGGAGTGCATTGACCGATGGCACTCCCATCCGCGCCGGCGACACGGTTCTCGTTCAAGGCACCGGCGGCGTGTCGATCTTCGCGTTGCAGTTGGCGAAGGCGATGGGCGCCTGCGTGATCGCCACGACATCCAGCACGGAAAAGGCTGTGCGGCTGCGTGCACTCGGCGCAGATGAGGTCGTGAACTACAGGGAGCAGCCTCGCTGGGGCGAGCGTGTACGCGCGTTGTCACACGGGCGCGGCGTCGACCGCATCGTGGAGGTCGGCGGCCCCGGCACGATCGCCGAGAGCCTGCGCGCCGTGCGACCGGGTGGCGAGATCGCACTTATCGGCTTCGTCAGTCCCGATGGAGCCGGCATCGACTTCTTCGATCTGTTCATGAGCGGCGCGACGCTCCGGCACATCGCGGTGGGCAGCCGTGAGGGTCTGCGCAATGCAGCACAGGCCATCGAAATGGCCGACATCAGGCCGGTCATCGATCGCGTCTTTGCGTTCGAAGCCGCCAAAGCGGCCTTCGCTCACCTCGACAAGGGACTGCACTTCGGGAAGGTGGTCATTCGAGGTCCCCAGACGTACTGAATGAGCGGGACTTCATCGGGCGGCTGGCGTCAACGGCGCAGGGCCCCGGCCCGGCGGCTACACACGCTCTTCCGCGTCCGCTGGCGATCATCACCTTGAGCGCTGGTCGGCCTCCACATCCATGAACAGATAGTCATGCAGCGTGAGCATCCGTTGTTTTGGGCAATAAACACGACAGTCCATGCAGCCCGTTCGCCCAGCAGGCGAACACAATCAGTCATCACTGAGAAGGAGCACGCACATGACCATCAAGAAAGTCTGGTTCATCACCGGCGCCGGCCGTGGCCTGGGTGTGGACATCACCCGCGCGGCGTTGGCCGCCGGTCACGCCGTGGTCGCCACCGGCCGCGATGCGGCGAAGGTGGCCAAGGCCATCGGCGAGCATGCCGATCTGCTGACCATCAAGCTCGACGTCACCAGCACCGATGATGCCCGGGCTGCGGTCGCGACCGCGATCGGAAAATTCGGGCGCATCGACGTGCTGGTCAACAATGCCGGCAACTTCTACGCCGGCTTTTTCGAGGAGCTGAGCTCGCAGCAGGTCCGCGGCCAGATCGAGACGCTGCTGTTCGGCCCGATGAACGTGGCCCGCGCAGTGCTGCCGGTGATGCGCAAGCAGCGCGCCGGGCTGTTGCTCAATATCTCCTCGACCGCCGGCATCAGCGGCGGGATGTTCTGCACGGCGTACGCGGCCGCGAAGTTCGGCATCGAAGGATGGACCGAATCGCTGGCCCCGGAGATCGCGCCGTTCGGCATCCACACCATGCTGGTCGAGCCCGGCTTCTTCCGCACCGAGCTGTTGAGCGCCGACTCCACCACGTATGCGCCGCCCTCCATCGACGACTACGCCGAGCGCACCCGGGAAACCGTCGCCGCCTGGAGTGGCATGGACGGCAAGCAGGGCGGTGATCCGGCCAGGCTCGCCACGGCGATCGTGCAGCTCGCGGGACTGGATGTGCCACCGGCACGCTTCGCCGCCGGTGCCGACGCGGTGCAGACCTTCGAAGCCAAGGCCAACGCCTTGCTGGAGCAGGCGCATGCGCATCGCGAACTGTCTTCCTCGCTCGCCCATGACGACGTCTGACGCCGTCATCAATCCACATTCGTGCAGGACACACTCATGACATCCCCTCTCACCGGCACCGTCGCCCTCGTCACCGGCACAAGCAGCGGCATCGGCCACGCCACGGCACGCGCGCTCGCGGCACAGGGCGCCGCGGTGGCCTTGATCGCCCGCCGCCAGGATCGTCTGGAAGCGCTCGCCACGCAGATCCGCGACGCCGGCGGCACGGCCCTCGCGGTGCCTGCCGACATCACCGATCGCGCGCAGGCCGAGGCGGCCGTGCACACCGTGGTCGAGCAGTTCGGACGCCTGGACATCCTCGTCAACAATGCGGGCCTGATGCTGCTCGGCCCGATCGTCGGCGCCGATCCCGACGAATGGGACCGGATGATCGCGATCAACCAGAAGGGCCTGCTGTACATGACCCACGCGGCGCTTCCGCATCTGCTGGCCGCCGCCGAAGGCGGGCCGCGCCGGGTCGCCGACATCGTCAATATTTCCTCGATCGCCGGCCGCGTGGCCTGGGCCAACTACGGCGTCTACAACATGACCAAGTTCGGCGTGAACGGCTTCACCGAATCGCTGCGCCAGGAAATCACCAAGAAGCACGTGCGCGTGGGCGTACTCGAACCTGGCGGTGTCGATACCGAACTGGGCTCGCACAACAGCGGCACCATGCGCGAAGGCATCGACGCCTTCTACGAAGCCACTGAAGTCCTGCAGGCCGAGGACATTGCCGATGGTGTGGCCTACATGGTCACCCGACCGCGCCACGCCTCGATCAGCGAGCTGTGGATCATGCCCACCGACCAAGCCTGAACTCCCCCACCGGAGCATTCCTCATGAGCAAGTTACCTGATGATCCGCACAACGCGGATGAGGCAACCGTGCGCGACCGTCGCGGTTTCCTCAAGACTGGATTGGCGGTGACGGCCGCTGCATTGCTGCCCGGCATCGCCACGGCGGCGACCGGCGCCACCACCTCCTCACCAACCGCCAGTACCGCCAAGCGCGTGCTGATCATCAATGCACACCAGCAGTATCCGGGCATCAGCGAAGGCCGGCTCAATCGCACATTCGCCGCTCTCATCAAGGAGGAGATGCAGAAGAAGGGCTACGAAGTCCGGGAAACCTACATCGAGCAGGGTTACGACATGGACGATGAGGTCAGCAAGCACGTCTGGGCCGACATCATCGTCACCCAGTCGCCGGTGTTCTGGTTCGGCGCGCCCTGGATCTACAAGAAGTACATCGATGAGGTGTTCACCGCCGGCATGATCAAGCAGGCCTTCATATCCGGAGATGGCCGCACCCCCGACGACCCGGGCAGGCAGTACGGCAGCGGCGGAAAGATGCAGGGCAAGCAGTTCATGTTGTCGCTGACCATGAATGCTCCCCGGGAAGTGTTCGACGACAAGAACCAGCGGCTGCATGCCGGCCGCTCGCTCGACGAGCTGTTTTCCGCGACGACCTCTGTCTACAAGTTCTGCGGTATCGAGATCCTGCCGGCGTTCGCTGCGTTCGATGTCATCAAGGCTCCCAAGGTTGCCTCGGACATGCAGCGTTTGAAGCAACGCCTGGCTGCTTTCTGATCACGGCACGACGAGCAGATCGACCATTCATCCACAGCAATGACTTGCCCACCTTGAGAAAGCGATATCCCCAATGAAGAAACACATCATCGGCATCACCGCCGCGATTGCGTTGACGCTTGCAGCGGTGGCCAATGCCCAGTCGGCACAGGCACCGGGCTACATGATCGCCAACTACACGATCAAGGATCAGGCCGGCTTCCGGCGATACATGCAGGCGGCAGGTCCGCTCGCGTCCCGCTATGGCGGCAAGATCATCGTGTTCAACCTGAACGCGACGGCGGTGGAAGGCAGGCCCCAGTCGGTCATGGCGATCGCCGAATTCCCCAGCCTTGCCGATGCCCAACGCTTCTACAACTCCCCCGAATACACCGCCGCCAGGAAGTTCCGCATCGAATCGACGGAAGGCACGGTCGTCATCACCGAGGGATTCGTCCCTCCTTCGCACTAGGGCGTGTTTCGAGCCGCGCTCACGTCCGATATCGACCTACCCCTCAATCACGGAGTCCGCTATGAGCAACCAAGGTGATGTTTCCGCCACGCAAGAGAGTGCTTCGTCGCAAAGTCGCCGGAAGCTGTTGAAGGCCAGCGCATCGTTCGCCGCACTGCCGTTGCTGGCCGTGGCGTCCTCGGCGACACGGGCCGCGACGGGCCAGGCAACCCCGCCCGTCGCCGCGCCCGATGCAAAATCCGAGGCGTTCATCAATGGCATGGCCGACCTCATGGCCCATTCGACCCGCACGCCGATCCTGCGCTGGCCGAACGAGTACGGCCTGGACTACGAGGAAATCTTCTTCCCGGCGATGGATGGTGTGACCATCGAAGGCTGGTTCATTCCTGCCAACTCCGACAAGCTGCTGATCTTCAATCACCCGATGCCGTGCAATCGCTACGGATACCCGGGGCATCTGGACCCATGGAAGGATTTCGGCGGCTTCGAGGTGAACTTCCTGCCCGAGTACAAGATCCTGCACGATGCCGGCTACAACATCCTCACCTACGACATGCGCAACCACGGCCGCAGCGGTACCGGCAGCGGCGGCGTCAACGGTCATGGCGTGCTGGAGTATCGCGATGTGATCGGTTCGCTGCGTTACGCAAAGTCCCGACCCGACACCCGCAACATGCGCACCGCGCTTTACAGTCGCTGCCTGGGCGCGAATTCCACCATCGTGGGCATGCACAAGCATCCGGAAGAGTTCGCCCACATCAAGGCCATGATCGCGCTGCAACCGGTGACGCCAGGCGTGTTCGTGCAGACGGCAGTCGAGAACCAGAAAATCCCGAACGGGGTCGCGCTGTTCGACGCCGCGTTCCACAAGCGCACCGGCTACCATCTGGTCGACGTCTGGCCGATGGAGTACGCCAGGTCGGTCACGGTGCCGACGCTGGTCGCACAGGTGCGCAGGGACTTCCTGACCAAGCAGTCCAACGTGCAGGAGATCTACGACACGATCTCATCCCGGGACAAGAAGCTGTTCTGGATCGAAGACACCGACCAGCGCTTTGAGGGCTACAACTACTTCGGCCGCAATCCGCAGCTCGTTCTGGATTGGTTTGGCAGCCATATTTGATGCCGTGTAACCGATTGGGCCATGCGCTTTTCCATATGGAAGAGTGCATGGCCCCAACACTCCCCGCGGTAACCCAACAAAGGAAATCGGCATGGAAACAGAATCGACAAGACTTCTGATGAAGCGCTTTACCGACTTCATCAATACCGCGAGCGATAGTCTGGCTGAGCAGCTGATCTCGCCGAATGCACTATTTCATGTTCCAGGGCGCTCCGAGCCTCTGCATGGACCGAGCGGATACCAGCAGATCATCGCGATGATGCGCTCCGGATTTCCGGATATTCAGTGGACGCTCGAGGAACTGATTATCGAAGGCGACAAGGTGGCCGCTCGTTTTACGATGCGTGGCACCCATCTTGGAAATTTCTTTGGTGTACCGCCGTCAGGAAAGGCTATCGAGGTCAAGGCCGTGAATTTCTATCGATGGGCGGAAGGTCGAATCATGGAAGAACACGGTCAACCCGACCTGCTTGGTTTGCTTCAGCAGATCGGCGCGATACCTCCTATGAACTGAGGCAGCCCATAAGCCGTATCCGCCGGGGGCAACGGGTCCTCCTCAGAATCGGATGGTTCAGATCAATCGCATGCGTTTGATGTCGCGTTGCGGCGGCGCACCGAACAGGCGGCTGTACTCCCGATTGAACTGCGAGGCGCTCTCATAGCCGACCAGTCCGCCGGCGTATCCCGCATCCAGATTCTGGTTGAGCATCAACTGGCGCGCTTCCTGTAGACGCAACTGCTTCTGGAACTGCAACGGGCTCATGCCGGTGATCGCGCGGAAATGCTGCCGGAACGTGGAAGGGCTCATGCGTGCGCGCTCGGCCAACTCATCCACCTGCAATGACTTCGCGAAGTTCTGCTTGAGCCAGGCGACCACTTTGGCGATCTGATGGCCCGGCGAGCCGGCGGTGACCAGATGCCGCAACTGCGACCCGTGCGGCCCGGTCAGCAGGCGCACGGTGATTTCCTGTTGAATCAACGGGGCCAGCTGCGGCGCCAGCATCGGCTCATCCAGCAGCTTGACCAGCCGGATCAAGGCATCGGTCAACGCGGGATCGAGCTTCTCGATCGTAATCGGCTGGCAGGTGTTGTCTCTGCCGGGTCGCGGCAGTTCCATTTCGGAAGCGACCTGCATGATCGAGCGCACATCCAGCGTCAGCATCATGCCGAGGAAGGGCTCTCGCAGCGTGGCGTGGGTGACGTGGGCGAGCACGGGAAGATCGATCGTGGTCAGCATCGACTGGCCCGGACCATAGTCCACCACCTCCTCGCCGAGCGTGACCTGCTTGCTGCCCTGCGCGACGACACCCAGGCCCAGGCCGTAGATGCAATGCAGGGGTTCGGTGAGCGCGTTGCGCCGGTGCAGTGTCAGCGCCGGAATCGCGGTGGTGTGATCGCCATCGGTTTGAGCAAATCGCCCGATCGCCTGAGCCAGCACGCTCATCGCCGTGGTGGCCGGGGATTGCAGCCCTTCATGGGTATTCACAACGGCTCTCCGCTGTAGCCAGGTCGCCGGCAATCTAGCACCGGTGACATTTGCGCATGCTCACTTTCGGTGCTGGAACGTCGTTTTGTGCAAGAAAAACCATGGATCCGGCAATGGCGGCGGCGATGCCGCGGCGACACTGGAGTTTCGAAACACGCTGCTTCCGGAACCACCGATGCCATCTCTTTTCGAACCCTACAGACTCAAGGGCGTCACCCTTCGCAATCGCATCGTCGCCTCGCCGATGTGCCAGTACCAGGCATGCGACGGCTTTCTGAATGACTGGCACCAGGTGCACTACGCCATGCTTGCGCGGGGTGGTGTGGGACTGCTGATCGTCGAAGCCACCGCCGTCTCACCGGAAGGACGCATCACGCCCGGCGATGCCGGCCTTTGGAGCGATGCGCATATCGAGGGTTTTGCCTGCATCGCCCAGGCGATCGAGGACGCTGGCGCGGTGCCCGGCATCCAGATCGGCCATGCCGGCCGCAAGGCGGGCTGCACGCCGCCATGGGAAGGTGGCGCGCCGTTGGACAGGAGCGACCCGCGCGCCTGGGAGCCGCTGGCACCGAGTGCGCTGGCGTACATGCCGAGTGCGCCGCACATGCCGCGCGAGATGACGTTGCAGGATATCCAGCGCGTCCAGCAGGACTTCGTGGACGCCGCGCGTCGTGCCCTGGATGCGGGCTTTGGATGGTTGGAACTGCATTTCGCACATGGATTCCTGGGGCAGAACTTCCTGTCCCGGCATGCCAATGCCCGCACCGATCACTATGGCGGCTCGCTGCGCAACCGCGCGCGCTTCCTGATCGAAACCGTGGCCGCAGTCCGCACGATCTGGCCCGAGCATCTGCCGCTGACCCTGCGCCTGGGCATCACCGAGTTCGGCGACGACGCCGAGCCGTCATTCGCCGAGTCCGTCGAAGTGTTGCGCTGGCTCAAGGACGCCGGGCTGGATCTGGTCGATGTCGGGCTCGCCTTGTCCACGCCGACCGAGCAGGTGCCGTGGGCACCCAACTTCCTGGTGCCGTATGCCGAGCGGGTCCGCGCCGAAACCGGCCTGCCGGTGGCCACCAGCTGGATGATCACCCGCGCCGGCGATGCCGATGCCTTCATCCGCGAGGGCAGGCTCGACCTGGTGATGTTCGGCCGTTCGCTGCTGGCCAATCCGCACTGGGCCTTCCAGGCGGCACGCGAGCTGCAGATCGAACACCCGGCCTCGGTGCTGCCGACGCCTTACGCCCACTGGCTGCAGCACGGGTAACGCCGAAACGGCAGGCCCGGGCGGCGCGATCACGTTGCATTTTTTGCAACACCCTGGTGTGAAAAAACTCTTTGAAGGCGACACGGCCGGCTCTTTATAGTCGATCCGACTCTTCACCCCTGCCTGTGACCTGCCCTCCACGCCGGGTCGCCGGTGGGTCCAGCCGGTCCTCGCCACGTGCTTTCCACACCCTCACCCGCCCGTTCCCCTCAATCCAGCGCCGCAGCCGGCGCACGGGCGGTGTCACGCTGCGATCTGCTCGGCGTGGCGCCCTACAGCGACAGCGCCGACGGGCTCTACCGCGCCTGGCTGACGCCGGCGCACCGCGCCGCGCAACAGGCCGTGGCCGGCTGGATGCGCGATGCCGGGATGACGGTGCGCATCGATGCGGCCTCCAACCTGATCGGCCGCTACGAGGGCACCACACCCGACGCGCCGGCGCTGCTGATCGGCAGCCATATCGACAGCGTGCGCGACGCCGGCCGCTACGACGGCCCGCTCGGGGTGATGCTCGGCATCGAATGCGTGGCCAGCCTTCACGCAGCCGGACAGCGGCGGCCGTTCGCGATCGAAGTGATTGCTTTCGGCGACGAAGAAGGCTCGCGCTTTCCCGCCTCGATGTTCACCAGCCGCGCGGTTGCCGGCACGCTCGCACCGGCCGCGCTCGACGGCGTGGCCGATAGCGCCGGCATTACTGTCGCGCAGGCACTGGCCGGCTGGGAACTGGATGCGGCGCGCATCGGCGAGGCCACGTATCGGCCCGAACAGGTGATCGGCTACCTGGAAGCCCACATCGAGCAAGGCCCGGTGCTGGAAGCCGAAGGCCTGCCGCTCGGCATCGTCAGTGGCATCGCTGCGCAGTTGCGCTTCCAGGTCACCATCAACGGCCGCGCCGGTCATGCCGGCACCACCACGATGCCGCTGCGCACCGACGCACTGACCGCCGCCGCCGAGTGCGTGCTCGCGGCCGAGGCGGTCGCGCGCGAAGCTGCCTCGGATCTGGTCGCCACCGTCGGACGCATGCAGGTGCTGCCCAGCGCGACCAACGTGGTGCCCGGCAAGGTCGAGTTCTCGCTCGACGTACGTGCCGGCAGCAACGCCGCACGCGATGCCGGTGCGGCTGAAATCCTGCGCCGCTTCGAGGCGATCGCCGCCATGCGCCATGTGCGTGTCGTCGCCGAGCAGGTGCAGGATCTGGCTGCCTGTCCCTGCGATCCAGATTTCGTCGCACTGCTGGAAAGCGCTGTCGCCGCGCAAGGCATCGCGCCACGCACGCTGGTCTCCGGCGCTGGCCACGATGCCATGGTGATGGCCGCGCTATGCCCCACCGCGATGCTGTTCCTGCGCTGCGCAGGCGGTATCAGTCACAACCCGGCCGAGTCCGTCGACCCGGCCGACGCCGGCCTCGCCGTTGCGGCGATGCTGGCCTTCATCGAACGATTGGGAGAACGCTTTGGCACCTGAAGTCTTCGGCGAGATCGATCCGCCGCAACGCCTGCTGATGGGCCCCGGCCCGGTCAACGCGCACCCGCGCGTGCTGCGGGCCATGTCGGCCGATCTGCTCGGCCAGTTCGATCCGGAAATGACCGCGTACATGAACGAGGTCATGGCGCTGTACCGGCCGATCTTCGGCACCCGCAACCGCTGGACCTTCCTGGTCGATGGCACCGCCCGCGCCGGCATCGAGGCCGCGCTGGTGTCGCTGGTGGCCCCGGGCGATACGGTGCTGGTGGTCAACTTCGGCCGCTTCGGCCTGCTGCTGACCGAGATCCTCGGCCGCATCGGCGCCAAGGTCGAAACCGTCAATGCCCCCTGGGGCGAGGTGGTGCCGCTCGACGCCATCGAAGCCGCGGTCGCACGCGTGCAACCCAAGCTGGTCGCCACCATCCACGGCGATACCTCGACCACGATGGCGCAACCGCTGGACGGCTTCGGCGCGATCTGCCGCCGCTATGGCGCGCTGTCCTATGTCGATGCGACCGCGACCATCGGCGGCATGGAACTGGCGGCTGATCGCTGGGACGTGGACGTGGTCACCGGCGGCTTGCAGAAGTGCCTGGGCGGGCCGTCCGGCTCGGCGCCGATCACGATTTCCGACCTCGCCGCCGAGCGCATCGCTGCACGTCGCCACGTCGAGCGCGGCATCGTCCGCGACGACATCGAGGACGGCGACGAACCACGCATCCTCTCCAACTATTTCGACCTCGCCATGGTGATGGACTACTGGTCGGACAAGCGCCTGAACCACCACACCGAAGCGACCACGATGCTGTACGGCGCACGCGAATGTGCCCGCATCGTGCTGCAGGAAGGCCTGGAAAACCGCTACGCCCGCCACCGCGCCGCCGGTCGCGCGGTCACCGCCGGCGCACGTGCGCTCGGGCTGGAAGTGTTCGGCGACGACCGCTATCGCATGAGCAATGTCACTGGCATCGTGATCCCGTCCACGGTGGATGGCGAACGCGTGCGCCGACGCATGCGCGAGGATTTCGAGATCGAGATCGGCACCGCGTTCGGCCCGCTGCAAGGCAAGCTCTGGCGGATCGGCGCGATGGGCTACAACGCCGCCAAGCACAAAGTGCTGATCACGCTCGGCGCGCTGGAAGCAGTATTGCGCGCGGAAGGCTTCGCCTGCCCGCCGGGTGCCGGCGTGGAAGCCGCGCTGACGGCGTGGAATGCGGAGCTGGCGCAGGAACGCCCGGCATGAACTACGCCGCCTTCTCTGCCGCTTCCCGTGCAGCCGCCTCGATCAGCTCGGCCGGTACGCCCCGGCGGCGCAGGGCCTCGGCCAATCGCGCCGCGGGTCCGAATAGGTGCTCGGCCTCGTCACGGCGCAGGCCTTCGCTGACATACGTCTTCAGCAGCGCCTGGTATCCGCTGTGGCCTTTCAACGGCGCGATCGCTTTCAGGGAATCGACCACGTCCTGCGGCATGCGCAGCGTGATCGAGACCATGGGGCGGTCTTTGGCGAGACGGGTTTTCAGGACTTCAGGAATCATAGACACCTCGCTCTTCTGCGCTGGCCTTGCGAGCCGAAACGATCCGGATGGCCTCCGCTTCCACCATCAGGTGGACCACGTACAGCAACCGTCCGTCTGCGTCGTAACCGATGATCGCGTCGCGCACTTCATCGTTGCGGCTGGCATCGACCACGCGCAGCAGGGGATCAAAGAAAGCTTCCACCGCCTGGTCGAAGCGGACACCGTGTTTGGCCTCGTTGTGCCGAGCCTTTTCGACATCCCAGACGAACGTGGCGCCCTTGTGTTCATGCCGTCCTTGCATGGGTCGCATCCTGCTCTCATGTACTTACATTGTCAATACAATTACGCCGCTCGTAAAGCCCCCCGTACAGCCACGGGTACCGGGAGGCGCGCATGAATCTTGAGCGCGACCTGATCGGCTACGGCCGCACGCTGCCGGATGCACGCTGGCCCGGCGGCGCCAAGGTCGCCGTGCAATTCGTCGTCAACTACGAGGAAGGTGGCGAGAACAACGTGCTGTATGGCGACAAGGGCTCTGAGGCATTCCTGTCGGAGATGGTCGGCGCGCAGAGCCACGCTGGCGCGCGCGCGATGGCGATGGAAAGCCTGTACGAATATGGCAGCCGCGCCGGCTTCTGGCGGTTGCATCGCCTGTTCACCGAGCGCGCCGCGCCGTTGACGGTGTTCGGCGTGGCAAGTGCGATGCAGGCCAATCCGATCGCAGTCGAGGCGATGCTCGACGCCGGCTGGGAAATCGCCAGCCACGGCTATCGCTGGATCGACTACCAGTACCTGCCGGAAGACATCGAACGCGAACACATCGTGCGCGCGATCGAACTGCACACCGCGTTGACCGGCGCGCGCCCACTGGGCTGGTACCAGGGTCGCACCAGCCCCAACACCGCGCGGCTGATCGTCGAAGAAGGCGGCTTCGCCTACGACGCCGATTCCTACGCCGACGACCTGCCCTACTACGACACCCGTTACGGCAAGCCGCAGTTGATCGTGCCGTACACGCTGGACGTCAACGACATGAAGTTCGTCGCCTACAACGGATTTTCCGAGGGCGAGGCGTTCTTCCGCTATCTGCGTGACAGCTTTGAGCAACTGCGCGAGGAAGGCGGGCGGATGATGTCGGTCGGCCTGCACGGGCGCATCGCCGGACGTCCGGGCCGCGCGCGTGCAGTGGCGCGTTTTCTCGACCATGTGATCGCCAGCGGCGATGCCTGGATCGCTCGCCGGATCGATATCGCCGAGCACTGGCGGCATGAGCATCCCCATGCGGGGCATGAAACCGGAGCCGCCGCATGATCGTCAACGACCCGCAGGTGGTCGCCGAGGTGCGCGCCGCGTTCGACGAATACGAGCGCGCATTGATGGCCGATGACATTCCGGCGATGGACCGGCTGTTCCATGCCGCGCCGAGCACGGTGCGCTACGGCGTCGGCGAAGTGCTGTACGGCATCGAGGAAATCCGCGCATTCCGCAAGGGCCGTGGCGGTTCGCCGCAGCGCCGGCTGGCGCGCGTGGAAATCGCCGCTTACGGCCGTGATTTCGCCACCGCCAACGCCGAGTTCTTCCGCGACGGCAGCGCGCGGCGTGGTCGCCAGAGCCAGAGCTGGGTTCGTTTCACCGATGGCTGGAAGGTCGTCTCCGCCCACGTTTCCCTGGAGGGCACGCACGCATGAGCACGCTCGTCCACGGCCACAACGATCTGAGCGAGACCGCTTTCGTCGCGCGCTACCGCGAGCTGTTCGAACACTCGCCGTGGGTGGTGGAGCGTGCAGCGACGCAGCGCCCGTTCGATGACCTGCATGCCGGCTTGATGGCGGTCGTCTACGCCGCCTCGATCGAGGACCGGGAACGGTTGATCCGCGCCCACCCGGAACTCGCCGGCAAGGCCGCGATCGATCGCACGCTCACCAGCGCCTCGGCTGCCGAGCAGGCCAGCGCCGGACTGGATCGGCTGAGCGAAACCGAGTACGCGCGCTTTCACGCACTCAACCAGGCCTATCGCGACACGTTCGATTTCCCGTTCGTGATCTGCGTGCGGCTGCACGACAAGGCCGGAATCCTGGCCGAACTGGAACGGCGTCTGGATCAACCACGCACCACCGAGATCGCCACCGCGATCGAGGAGATCGGCAAGATCGTCAAGCTGCGACTGGAGGCCATTGAATGAGCCTGGAACGACTGGAGCAGGAACTCGCGCGCGACCTGCAGCGCATCGGCCACGGCGGCGAGTCGTGGACGCAGCCGTACGTGCATCGTCTCGGCCACGTGTACGACGTGCTGATCGTCGGTGGCGGCCAGAGTGGCCTCGGCGCGGCATTTGCGCTGCAACGCGAGCGCGTCGGCAACGTGCTGGTGATCGACGAGAATCCGGATGGACTGGAAGGCCCCTGGGTCACCTACGCGCGCATGGTCACGCTGCGCACGCCCAAGCAGCTGACCTCGATCGACCTCGGCGTGCCCTCGCTGACCTTCCGCGCGTGGTGGGAAGCCCAGCACGGCGCGGCCGGTTGGGACGCGCTCGACAAGATTCCGCGCGGCGAGTGGATGGACTATCTGCGCTGGTATCGCCGCGTGCTGCGGCTGCCGGTGCGCAACAACACCCGGCTGGCGTGGATCGAGCCGAACGTCGCGCCCGGCGTGCATCGCCTGCATCTGGCGATGGGCGCGCCGCTGCTGGCCCGCAAGATCGTCCTCGCCACCGGCATCCAGGGCGGCGGCGACTGGAGCGTGCCGGAATGGATCGCGCGCAAGCTGCCGGCGCATCTGTACGCACACACCTCGGGACGGATCGACTACGCCGCGCTGGCCGGCAAGCAGATCGGCCTGCTCGGCGGCGGTGCGTCGGCATTCGACAACGCCAGCTTCGCGCTGACCCAGGGCGTGGCGGCGGCAGAGGTGTTCGTGCGGCGTCCGCAACTGCCGCAGATCAATCCGATCCGGCACATGGAGCGCACCGGCATGATCCCGCGCTTCGCCGCGTTGCCCGACGCCGACAAGTACCGGCTGATGACGCATTTCTTCGCGCGCAACCAACCGCCGACCAACGACACCTTCGC
Source organism: Pseudomonas sp. GW821-FHT07E12 (assembly GCF_058986605.1). Lineage (NCBI taxonomy): Bacteria > Pseudomonadati > Pseudomonadota > Gammaproteobacteria > Pseudomonadales > Pseudomonadaceae > Pseudomonas > Pseudomonas sp. GW821-FHT07E12. The sequence continues at coordinate 64,236 of NZ_JBYSVX010000016.1, forward strand.
GCGCGCCTGCGCGCTGCCCGGTTTCCGCCTGCACCTGGGCGCGCCGTGGCTGTCGGTGGCCGAGCGCAACGGCCAGGCGGTGGTGACCACGCCGCAGGGCGAACACGTTTTCGACTTCCTCGCGGTGGCCACCGGCCTGATCACCGATCCGCAGCTGCGCCCGGAACTGGCGGCATTGGCGCCGCGCATCCTGCGCTGGTCCGATCGCTATACCGCACCGGCCGGTGAGGGCAACGTGCTGCTGGATGCGCATCCCTATCTCGGCCCCGGTTTCGAGCTGTTGCCACGCGATCCGGCCGATGGTGACGCCTTGCACGGGCTGTTCGCCTTCAACTACTCCGGGCTGATCAACCACGGCCTGTCGGCGGCAGCGCTGTCGGGATTGAAGTACGCGTTGCCGAAGCTGGCACGCGCGGTCGCCGACCAGTTGTTCCTCGACGATCGCAAGGCAGTGGTCGATGCGTTCCTCGACTACGACGAAGCCGAGTTCACCGGGCAATGGCCGCAACAGGTCGAGGAAGTCGCCGCATGAGTTCGCTATCCACCCACGTGCTCGACACCGCGCACGGCCGGCCCGCACACGGCGTGGCACTGCGCCTGTATCGCGACGGCGTGCTGCTGCATGCCGGCCATACCGACAGCGACGGCCGCTGCCCGGAACTGAAGGCGGTCACCGTGACACCCGGCCGCTATCGGCTGGTGTTCGCAGTCGCCGACTACTTCCGCGCGCAAGCTGTGGCGCTGCCCGAGCCGCCGTTCCTGGACGAGATCGGCATCGACTTCGGCATCGCCGGGGACGGCCACTACCACGTGCCGCTGCTGGTCTCGCCGTTCGGCTACTCGACCTATCGGGGCAGTTGATGGGCCAGGGCATCCGCTTCCTGCTCGACGGCGAGGTGGTGGACCTGGGCGAGGTCGACCCGACCCTGACCGCGCTGGAAATCCTGCGCGGCCGGCTGCGCCGCACCGGTACCAAGGAAGGCTGCGCCGAGGGCGACTGCGGCGCCTGCACGATCGTGATCGGCGAGCTGGCGGAGCACTGTGGGAGGGACTTCAGTCCCGACGCATTGCAGGGAATACCCATCGGGACTGAAGTCCCTCCCACAGCCGCTCCCGCGGTGCAATGGCGCGCGGTCAACGCCTGCATCCTGTTCGCGCCGATGCTCGACGGCAAGGCGGTGCTCACCGTGGAAAGCCTGGCGCGATGCGGCACACCGCATCCGGTGCAGCAGGCGATGGTGGACTGCCACGGCTCGCAGTGCGGCTTCTGCACGCCGGGCTTCGTGATGTCGCTTTACGCACGCAGCATCGGCGCACTCGGCACGTACGAAACCGGGGTCGCCGACGTGATCGCCGGCAACCTGTGCCGCTGCACGGGCTATGGCCCGATTCTGGAAGCCGGCCGCGCAGTCGCGCCCGATCCAGCCAGCGCCGAGAACGTCGGCCCGGCACTCGCAGCGCTCGTGCGCGCGGACGCGCTGGCCTACTCATGGACCGACCCGCACACGCGCCAGCTCCGCCACACGTTCGCGCCGCGCAGTGTCGAAGCATTGGCGGCACTGCTGATCGAACATCCGGACGCGCGCATCGTCGCCGGCGCCACCGACGTCGGGCTGTGGGTGACCAAGCAGCTGCGCACGCTGGAAACCACGATCTTCGTCGGCGACATCGCGGCGCTGCGGCATGTCGAGGAAGACGCCGACGGACTGAGGATCGGTGCGGCGGTGCGCTACTCCGAGGCGCACGCGGCACTGGCGCGACTGCATCCGGACCTGGGCGAGCTGGTACGCCGGATCGGCGCGCTGCAGGTGCGCAACGCCGGCACACTCGGCGGCAACATCGCCAATGGTTCACCGATCGGCGACACCCCACCTGCATTGATCGCGCTCGGCGCCCGGTTGGTACTGCGTCGTGGCGACGAACGCCGCACGCTGGCGCTGGAGGATTTCTTCATCGAGTACGGCAGGCAGGACCGCCAGCCCGGCGAGTTCGTCGAGCAGGTGATCGTGCCGCGCCCATCGGCCAGCGCGCGCGTGCACGTGCGCAAGCTGTCCAAGCGCTTCGACAGCGACATCTCGGCGGTGTGCGGCGCGATCTGCGTCGAGGTCAGCGACGGTCACGTGCACGCCGCGCGCATCGCCTTCGGCGGCATGGCCGGCACGCCGAAGCGCGCGCGCCATGCCGAGGCCGCACTGCTCGGCCGGCGCTGGAACGAACAGGCCATCGAAGCGGCCATTCTCGCCCTGGACGAGGACTACGCGCCGCTGGACGACGTGCGCGGCAGTGCACGCTACCGACTGCGGGCAGCCGGCAATATCCTGCGCGGCATGGGGTTGCGCGAGGCGCATCCGGACGAAGTGCTGACCGTGCTCGAACTGGAACGCGCGCATGGCTGATGCAGGTGCCATCGCGGTTCCGCCCACCGCGCTGGTGCACAGCGCGCAGCGCCATGACAGCGCGCCGGCGCATGTGGATGGCAGCGCGCGCTACATCGACGACGCCAACGAGCCGGCCGGCCTGCTGCATCTCGCCTTCGGCCTGGCCACGCAGGCGCACGCGCGCATCCGCGCACTCGACCTGGAAGCGGTACGGCGCGCGCCCGGCGTGATCGCCGTATTCACCGCCGCCGACATCCCCGGCGCCAACAACATCGCCCCGGTCGCGCACGACGACCCGCTGCTGGTCGAGGACGAGGTGCTGTTCCACGGCCAGCCGCTGTTCCTGGTCGCGGCCGAGAGCCATGCGCTGGCGCGCCGCGCCGCGCGCCTGGCGAAGATCGACTACGAACCGTTGCCGGCACGCGTGACCATCGCCCAGGCGCGCGCGGCCGGTGACCTGATCGAGGCGACCCAGCGCATGCACCGCGGCGATGTCGAGGCCGCGCTGGCCACGGCACCGCAGCGGCTGCGCGGCGCGCTGGAAATCGGCGGCCAGGAGCACCTCTACCTCGAAGGCCAGGTGGCGATGGCGCTGCCCGGCGAGCAGGGCGCGCTGCACGTGCTGTCCTCGACCCAGCACCCCAGCGAGGTGCAGCACCTCGTCGCCGACCTGCTCGGCCTGCACAGCGCCGATGTCGTCGTCGAAGTGCGGCGGATGGGCGGCGGCTTCGGCGGCAAGGAGACCCAGGCGACCGGGCCGGCCGCGGCCTGCGCGCTGGTCGCGGCCAAGACCGGACGCCCGGCCAAGCTGCGCTACGACCGCGACGACGACATGTGCATCACCGGCAAGCGCCACGACTTCGCGATCGACTACGAGGTCGGCTGCGACGCCGACGGCCGCGTGCTCGGGCTGCGTCTTGAACTCGCCTCACGCTGCGGCGCCAGCACCGACCTGTCGCCGGCGATCAACGACCGCGCGATGTTCCACAGCGACAACTGCTATTGGCTGCCGGTGATGGAGATCCTCTCGCACCGATTCCGCACCCATACCGTGTCCAACACCGCCTTCCGCGGCTTCGGCGGGCCACAGGGCATGCTCGCGATCGAACGGGTGATGGATGCGATCGCCGCGGCCTGCGGCCTCGATCCGCTGGAGGTGCGCCGGCGCAACCTCTACGGCCCCGGCCGCGACCTCACGCCGTACGGCATGCAAGTCACCGACAACATCGCCCCGCAGCTGATCGACGCGCTGGCGCGCGATGCGCGCTACGCCGAGCGCCAGGCCCGAGTCGCCGCGTTCAACGCTCGCCACCGGGTGCTGAAGAAAGGCCTGGCGCTGACCCCGGTGAAGTTCGGGATCAGCTTCACCACTACGCATCTCAACCAGGCCGGCGCGCTGCTGCTGGTCTACGCCGACGGCTCGATCCAGCTCAACCACGGCGGCACCGAGATGGGCCAGGGCCTGATGGTGAAGGTGGCGCAGATCGTCGCCGACGTGTTCGCAGTGCCGCTGGCGCAGGTGCGCATCACCGCCACCCGCACCGACAAGGTCCCCAACACCTCGGCCACTGCCGCCTCCTCCGGTGCCGACCTCAACGGCATGGCGGCCTACAACGCGGCGATGACGGTACGCGAGCGACTGGTGAATCTGCTGGCCGGGCGCGAAGCCGTGGCGCCGGAAGAGGTCCGCTTCCACGACGGCCACGTCGAGACCGGTACCACGCGACTGATGTTCGCCCAGCTGTGCCGGCAGGCGCACATGGCGCGGGTGTCGCTGTCGGCGACCGGCTACTACGCCACGCCCAAGATCCGGTACGACCGCGCCAGCCATCAGGGCCGGCCGTTCCTCTATTTCGCCTACGGCGCGGCGCTGAGCGAGGTGGTGATCGACACGCTCACCGGCGAGCACCGCGTGCTCGCGGCCGACCTCCTGCACGACGTCGGCCGCTCGCTGAACCCGGCGATCGACATCGGCCAGATCGAGGGCGGCTTCATCCAGGGCATGGGCTGGCTGACCACCGAGGAACTGGTCTACAGCGACGACGGCCGCCTGCTCAGCCATGCGCCTTCGACCTACAAGATTCCCACCGCCAGCGACCGCCCGGCGCATCTGTCGATCCGGCTGTGGCCGGGCGAGAACAGCGAGCCGACCATCCACCGCTCCAAGGCGGTGGGCGAGCCACCCTTCATGCTGGCGATCTCGGTGTTCTCGGCGCTGACCCAGGCGATCGCCGCGGCGGTGCCCGGCAAGGGCCTGCCCGCGCTCGACGCCCCCGCCACGCCGGAGCGCATGCTGCGTGCGCTGCAGGAGCTGAAGGACCGTGCTGGCTGACTGGGCCCGCGACGCGCAGGCCGCACTCCGGCTCGGGCCGGCTGCGCTGGTGTCGATCCTGGCGGTGGCCGGCTCGACACCACGCAGCGCCGGCACCCGCATGGTGGTCGGCACGCACGACACCCGCGGCACCATCGGCGGCGGCGTACTCGAACACCGTGCCATCGCCGCCGCGCGCGAACTGCTCGCGCGTCCGCCGGGCAGCTGGAGCGTGCACGACTACGTGCTCGGTGCCGGCCGCCGTGCCTGCCCTGGCCCGCTGGGCTGTGAGCGCTGCGGCTGCTCGGTCGCCTCCAGCGCTGCGGAAGTGTCATTGCCGCAGTGCTGCGGCGGTCGCGCCCGCGTGCTGCTCGAACACCTCGACCCGGCCGAAGCACACTGGCTGCACGCGATGACGCCCGGACGCACCCTGGTGATCGGCCTGGACCCCGACGGCGCCACCCACGCCATCGACGATGCACCCATGGCACCGCTGCCGGCGAAGGGCGCGCTGCCGGGCGTCGGCGACGCCTTGCGCATGCCGATCGGCGCACGCCCCCGGCCGCTGTATCTGTTCGGTGCCGGCCACGTCGGCCGCGCGATCGCACATGCCATGCACGGCCTCCCGTTCGAACTGCACTGGTTCGACAACCGCGCCGACGAAGCCGCCGACGCCGGCGCCCGCCACTGCGATGACACCTCGCAAGAAGCCATGCTCACGGACACGCCACACGACGCCATCGTGCTGATCCTGACCCACGATCACGGCCTGGACTACCGCCTGACCCGTGCCGCATTGGCGCACCCGATCCCGTTCGTCGGCCTGATCGGCTCGGCCTCCAAGCGCGCCCGCTTCCTCGGCCAGCTGCGCCGCGACGGCGTCGGCGAGGATGCCCTCGCCCGCCTGATCTGCCCGATCGGCCTGCCCGGCATCGCCGGCAAGGAACCGGCGGTGATCGCGATCGCGGTCGCCGCGCAGTTGCTGACACAACGCACCTCGTAGGAGCGGCTTCAGCCGCGATGGGGCGTTACCGGCAATGCCCCATCGCGGCTGAGGCCGCTCCTACGGGGACCGACCATCGTCGAGCCAGATGGCATCCCAGTACGGGTAGTCGCCGATCCGGCGGACCAGCCTCGCGCGCAGCGGGTTGGCGACGATGTAGCGAGCACTGTGCAGCAGATCCTCGTCCTCGCGCAGTGCGTGGTCGTGATACGCCCGCGACCAGATCCGGCCGCCACGTCCACGAGCATGGTTGATTGCCCGCGCCGAGCGCCCCTTCGCTGCCTGCATCGCAGCGTCGAGCCGTCCCCCAGGGTGCAACCGCACCAGCGCATGCCAGTGATCGGGCATCAGCACCCAACACAGCAGCTCGGCGCCCGGCCAGCTCTGCGGCTGCGCCAGCACCGCCGAGGCCGCCCACGCACAGCGCCAGTCACGGAACAGCGGCTGACGATCCCAGGTCGTCGTGGTCAGCAGGTACACACGGCCTGATTCGTCGCATCGACCTCGACGCAGTGCCTGATGACCGGGAGGAGTGTGGGATGTCGGCATGCCATTAAGCGTGGCCGGCACTGGTCCACACGGTCTGTCAGACAGAATCTGACCCGTTTGCCGGGAAAACACGCGACAACATGTCGGCCATTGACCGTAGGAGCGGCTTCAGCCGCGATGGGGCTCTACCGGGAACGCCCCATCGCGGCTGAAGCCGCTCCTACAACATCCAGCTGGCCTGACTGGACTCGGTCAGATGAGCGTCATCGCGGCTCTACCCGTATCCTTCGCCGCGCATGACTGCCCCTACGTTCCCGATTTCCCCGCTGCTGCCGGCCATCGCCGCCAGCCTGTCCGAGCACCCGCGCCTGGTGCTGGAAGCCCCGCCCGGCGCCGGCAAGACCACCCAGGTGCCACTGGCGCTGCTGGATGCACCCTGGCTGGCCGGTCGCAAGATCGTGATGCTGGAACCGCGCCGCGTCGCCGCACGCAGCGCCGCCAGCTTCATGGCGCGCCAGCTCGACGAGCAGCCCGGCCAAACCGTGGGCTACCGCATCCGCTTCGAGAACAAGATTTCAGCACAGACCCGGATCGAGGTCGTCACCGAGGGCATCCTGACCCGGATGCTCCAGGACGACCCGCTGCTGGACGGCGTCGGCGCACTGCTGTTCGACGAATTCCACGAGCGACACCTCGCCGGCGACCTGGGTCTGGCGCTGGCGCTGGACGTACAGGCCGGCCTGCGTGATGACCTGCGTATCGTCGTCATGTCGGCCACGCTCGACGGCGAACGGCTGGCGCAGTTCCTCGACGCACCACGGTTGAGCAGCGAAGGCCGGAGTTATCCGGTCGAGATCGCGCACTTCCCGGCACGTCGCGACGAGACGCTGGAACCGCAGGCACGTCGCGCGATCGAACACGCGTTGGCGACGCATCCGGGCGATGTGCTGGTGTTCCTGCCGGGCCAGCGTGAGATCGCACGCCTGCACAGTGCGCTTGAGAGCGCGGCCATCGATGCCGATGTACTGCCGCTGCACGGCGAACTCCCCATCGACCAGCAAGCGCGCGTACTGCAGCCCGATCCCGAAGGCCGCCGTCGCGTGGTACTCGCCACCAACGTCGCCGAATCCTCGGTCACCCTGCCCGGCGTGCGCGTGGTGATCGACAGCGGCCTGGCGCGCGAGCCGCACTACGATCCCAACAGCGGTTTCTCGCGGCTGGATGTGGCAACGATCGCGCAGGCCTCGGCCGACCAACGCGCAGGACGCGCCGGACGCGTCGCAGAAGGTTGGGCTTATCGACTGTGGCCGCAATCGCAACGACTGGAAGCACAGCGCCGGCCGGAAATCGTCCAGGTCGAACTGGCCGGGTTGGCGCTGGAACTGGCCGCCTGGGGCAGCGATGCCCTGCGTTTCGTCGATGCGCCGCCGGTCGGCGCGCTGGCCGCCGCGCGCGAACTGCTGCAACGCCTCGGCGCGCTCTCCAACGCCCACGCGATCACCGCGCTGGGCCGACGCATGCTTGCTCTCGGCACGCATCCGCGCCTGGCCGCGATGCTGCTCAATGCACAAGGGCCGCGCGAACAGGCACTGGCCTGCGATCTGGCCGCACTGCTGGAAGCACGCGACCCGCTGCGCCAAGGCGGCGATGCACTGGCCGCCCGCTGGCGCGCACTGGCCGCGTTCCGATCCGGCCGCGCGCCGCACGATGCCAACCGCGGCGGCCTGGCCGCGATCGACGCCGCCGCCAGGCAATGGCGCCGCCGCCTGCGTGGCGACGCCGCGCCACCCGCCTCGATCGAAGCACATGAACTCGGCGACCTGCTCGCCCACGCCTTCCCCGACCGCATCGCCGCGCGCCATCCGCTCGATCCGCTGCGCTACCTGCTCGCCAACGGCCGCAGCGCGCGGCTGTTCGACACCAGCGACCTGCGCGGCGAACCGTGGCTGGTCGCCAGCGAACTGCGCTACGAAGCCCGCGACGCCTTGCTGCTGCGCGCCGCGCCGGTCGATGAGCTGCGCCTGCGCCGCGATTTCGCCGAACGCTTCGCCCAGCGCGACGTGGTGCGCTGGGATGCCGACAAACGCGCGCTCGTCGCTCGACGCGAGTCGAGCTTCGACCGCATCGTGCTCGACAGCCGGCCGGCCGGGAAAGTCGATCCACAGCACGCCGCGCAGGCGCTGACCGAAGCGGTGCGCGAGCTCGGCCTGGATGCGCTGCCCTGGACCGAATCGCTGCACCAGTGGCGCGCGCGGGTGCAATCGCTGCGCACCTGGATGCCGGAGCTGGAACTGCCCGACTACGGCGACGAGGTGTTGCTGGCGACACTGCAGGACTGGCTGACCCCGGCCTTCGCCGGCAAGACCCGGCTCGATGCACTCGACGAAGCCGAGCTCGGCGAAGCGCTGAAGACCCCGTTGCCGTGGGACCGTCGCCAGCTGATCGAGCGCCACGCACCGGCGCGCATCGAAGTGCCCTCCGGCATGGAACGTCGCATCGACTACACGCTCGACCACGAAGGCCACCCGCAACCGCCGGTGCTGGCGGTCAAGCTGCAGGAACTGTTCGGCCTGGCCGACACCCCGCGCGTCGCCGACGGCCGCGTCCCGCTGCTGCTGCACCTGCTCTCGCCCGGCGGCAAACCGCTGCAGGTGACCGGCGACCTGCGCAACTTCTGGAACACCACCTATGCCGAGGTGAGGAAGGAGATGAAGGGGCGGTATCCGAGGCATCCGTGGCCCGATGACCCCTGGAGTGCTACCGCAACCCACCGCGCGAAGCCCCGCGGGACGTGATCCATCATCACCCGTGGCGACGGTGATAGATCCCTGGCCTCCACTTGCTGGTGGGGCGCGGCCCGATGACCCGTGGAGTGCCACCGCGACACACCGTGCGAAACCCCGTGGAACCTGATCGCAAAGCACCCTCGTAGAGCCGAGCTTGCTCGGCTGGAGCGTTCCCGGGAAAGCCCCAGCCGAGCAAGCTCGGCTCTACGACGGCACACCGGCGCGCCGCCTAACGATCCGTACACGCAAGCCATCGGAAACTGCGTTCCAGCCCAACGTGAAAGGACGACCCCCATGAGCAAGCTCACCGCGATCACCGACCGCGCCCTGGAACGGGCCCTGGAACTGGTCAGCAACGCCGGTTACAGCCTCAAGCATGCCGGCAGCAGCCTGCGCGATGCCGCGCCGCATGCCAGCGAATGGATCAAGACCGGTGCAGCGATCGGTGCGGTCAAGACCGGCGGCCGCGTCGCCAGCAAGCTGGTACGGCGCAATCCCGCGATTACCGTGGCCGCAGCCGTCGCCGGCATCGGGCTGATCGGCTATGCGCTGTACCGCAAGCGCAAGCAGCGCCAGGGCGTGATCGAAGGCAGCGCCGAGCGCGTGACCCATCGCGGCAACGCCAGCGCGCGCCGTGCAGCCCGCAGCGTCGCCGCCACCCCGACCGACAGCCTCGAAACCGGAAGCGCGGAGTAATCCCAGGGCTGCGCGGAAGTCACCAATGTTCTACCGGTACAGGAAGGACGGGAACCGTCTCGTCCTTCCCCTCCCGACACTCGCCAGAACCTCCCTACCGTCGCACGCGATCACCCCAACCGCTTCCATTCCCCCGGCGCCAAGCCATCCAACCGGTATGGCCCCATCGCCACCCGCACCAGCCGCAACGTCGGCAATCCAACTGCCGCCGTCATCCGCCGCACCTGCCGGTTACGTCCTTCACGCAAGGTGATCGCCAGCCATGCATCCGGCACGCTCTTGCGATAACGCACCGGCGGATCGCGCGGCCACAGCGTCGGCGCGGTCTCCAGCAACTCAGCACCGGCCGGCAGAGTGGGCCCGTCGTTGAGCAGCACACCTTGCCGAAGCTGCGCCAACTGCTCCTCACGCGGCGTGCCTTCCACCTGCACCCAGTAGGTCTTGGCTTCCTTGTGACGCGGATCGGTCAAGCGCGACGCCAACCGCCCGTCGTCAGTGAGCAGCAGCAATCCCTCGCTGTCGTAGTCCAGGCGCCCGGCCGCGTACACATCCGGCGGCAACCCGAATTCCGCCAACGTCCGCCGCGGCGGATCGCTGCGGTCGGTGAACTGGCACAACACGTTGAACGGTTTGTTGAAGGCGATAAGCATGGAGGACCGGGAATAGGCAACGGGAAAACGGGAATGGAGAAAGCAACTCAGCTTCCGCCACGACCCGCTTTAGATTTTCCCATTCCCAATTCCCGATTCTCCATTCCCGGCTCCAATCACCGCTTCACAAACTTCAACGTCATCCGATCGCTCTCGCCGATCGCCTGGTACTTCGCATCGTCCGCAGCGTCGTGCTTGTTGGTCGGCGGCAACGTCCACACGCCGCCGGGATAATCCTTGGTGTCGCGCGAGTTGGCATTGACCTCGCTCTTGCCGGCCAGCTTGAAACCGGCGGCCTCGGCCATCGCGATCACCTGCGCCTGGCCCACGTAGCCGCTCTTGTCGTCGGCCGGCACATCGGTCTTGGCGCGATGTTCCACCACGCCGAGCACGCCGCCCGGCTTGAGCACCTTGTAGAAGCCGCGGAACATGCCCTCGGCCTGTCCTGCGGTGCGCCAGTTGTGGACGTTGCGGAACGTCAGCACCACGTCGGCCGAGCCATCCGGGCCGAACACCGGCGCATCCGGTGCATACGCGGCGAAACCGGCCTTGCCATACAGCTCCGGCTGCGCATCGAACTTCTGCTGCAACTGATCGCGCGCCTTCTGCTGGTACTCACGGCTGCGGCCCTCGGGCACCGCCTGCGGATCGACCACCGCAGCGATGTAGTGACCACGCTCGCGCAGGTAGGGCGCGAGGATCTCCGAGTACCAACCGCTGCCCGGCGTGATCTCGATGACGGTCTGGCTGGGCTTCAGTCCGAAGAACGCCAACGTCTGCCCGGGATGACGATATACATCGCGTTTCACGTTCGCGCTGTCACGCCAGCTGCCATCGATCGCCTTCTGCAGCGCGGCATCGGGTGCCGGCAACGTCGCGCTGTCGGCCGGCTTGATCGCCAAGGCATTGGGCACCGTGGCGAACATGCCCAGTGCAAGCAGGCATGCGCCTGCGAAGTGGCTCTGCTTCATTGCGTTGTCCCTTCACGAGCTTGAGTGCGGCGAGACTAGCACGCAGCGTGGGCCGGACCTGAGCGTTCAAAAAACGTTATCGACGCGCCGGCATGCGGAACACAGAATCCGCGCCGGTGTCACACGCGGCGTCGGCGCGCGTGACTATCCTTGGCGTCCTGTTTTCCAAGGAACCTCCCCCCATGACCCAGTTGCGTGAGCTCGGCCGTTCCGGCCTGAAGGTGGCGCCGATCGCATTCGGCGGCAACGTGTTCGGCTGGAGTGCTGACGAAAAGACCTCGTTCGATCTGCTCGATGCCTTCGTCGATGCCGGCTTCAACCTTGTCGATACCGCCGATGGGTACTCGGCCTGGGTGCCCGGCAACCACGGTGGCGAGTCGGAAACGATCATCGGCAGATGGCTCAAGCGCAGCGGCAAGCGCGACAAGGTGGTGATCGCCACCAAGGTCGCCAAGTGGAGCGAACATCCGGGCCTGTCGGCGGAGAACATCGCCGCGGCGGTGGAGGATTCGCTCAAGCGCCTGCAGACCGACGTGATCGACCTGTACCAGGCCCACGAGGATGACGAATCCACGCCGCTGGAAGCCACGCTGGCTGCGTTCGGTCGCTTGATCGAGGCCGGCAAGGTCCGTGCGATCGGTGCTTCGAACTACAGCGCCGCGCGCCTGCGCGATGCGCTGGAAGTCTCGCGCCAGTTCAAGCTGCCGCGCTACGAGACGCTGCAGCCGGAATACAACCTCTACGACCGCGCCGGCTACGAGGCCGAACTGGAACCGCTGGTGCGCGAGCAGGGCCTCGGCGTCATCAATTACTACGCGCTGGCCAGCGGCTTCCTCACCGGCAAATATCGCGGCGCGGCGGACGCAGCCAAAAGCAGCGCACGCGGTGCGGCGGTGGTGAAGCAGTACCTCAATCCGCGCGGCATCCGCATTCTCGCCGCGCTCGACGACATCGCCAGCAAGCACTCGGCCACACCGGCGCAGACCGCATTGGCATGGCTGATCGCGCGTCCCTCGATCACTGCACCGATCGCCAGTGCCACCTCCGTGGCACAGCTGCACGACATTCTCAAGGCCGCCTCACTCGGCCTGTCCGCCGACGATGTCGCGCAGCTGGATGCGGCCAGCGCCGAGGACCTGACATGAGCGCTTGCGGAAACCGGAAGGAACGGAAGTAAGCATATGGTTTCCTCCCCCATCATCAACCGCCGCATCGTGCTGGCCTCACGGCCGCAGGGCGAGCCGACCGCCGCCAACTTCCGCCTGGAAGAAACCCCGCTGCCGCTGCCCGGCCCGGGCCAGGTGGTGCTGCGCAATCGTTTCCTCTCGCTCGATCCCTACATGCGCGGACGCATGGACGACGCCCGTTCCTACGCGGCGCCGGTCGCACTCGATGCGGTGATGGAAGGACGCACCGTGGCCGAGGTGATCGAGTCGCATCAGCCCGGTCTGTCACGCGGCGATTGGGTGTTCGCACCGACCGGTGGCTGGCAGACCCACACCATCGCCGATGGCACCACCCTGACCCGCAAGCTCGACCCGCATGGGCAGCCGCCATTGAGCACCGCGCTGGGCGTGTACGGCATGCCGGGTTTCACCGCTTATTCCGGCCTGCGCGAGATCGGCCGTCCGCAAGCCGGCGAAACCCTGGTGGTCGCCGCTGCCGCCGGCCCGGTCGGCGCCACCGTGGCACAGCTGGCCAAGTTGCAGGGGCTGCGCGTGATCACCATCGCCGGTGGCCCGGACAAAGTGCGTTACCTGCGCGAGGAACTCGGCGTGGATGCAGCGCTCGACCATCGCGCCGATGATTTCGCCGAACAGCTGCGCGCGGCCGCACCCGACGGCATCGACGTGTACTTCGAGAACGTCGGCGGCAAGGTCTTCGATGCGGTGCTGCCGCTGCTCAACGACTTCGCCCGCATCCCGGTGTGCGGCACCATCGCCACCTACAACACGCGCGGCCAGGTGCGGCCCGGTCCGGATCGCCTGCCTGACTTCCTCAACCAGATGCTTCGCCAACGCCTGACCGTGCGCGGTTTCATCTGGCGCGACTTCGTCCGCCTGTATCCGGAGTTCCTGCGCGAAATGGGCCAATGGCTGCGCGAAGGCAGGATCACCTATCGCGAAGACGTGATCGACGGATTGGAGAACGCCCCACAGGGATTGATCGGACTGCTGCGCGGCGACAACTTCGGCAAACGTATCGTCAGGCTCGATTGAGGAATACCGCCGCGGCAGCGCGACCATCGCGATGGCATGGATAATCTTTCGATAAACATCAAAATAAATACTTGCATCCGAAAAAAAGCAGGTGTAAGGTTCGCATCCTTCGCTGGCGCCGCCGGTGAATCCATCAGGACATTCCATGAAAACGCGCCTTGACGCCATTGCCGAACAGATGCCACGCGAATACCGCGGCATGCGGCTGCGCGCGCGTTTCGCATCGGCTTACCTGAATTCCCTGCCACCAGGCTGATTCTTCCTCCCGGAAGATCGGCCACCCCGATCTTCCGAGGCATCGCGAACGCCCTCGGATTCCACATCCGGGGGCGTTTTTCGTTGCGTCCGCATTACATCTTTCGCACATGCGTTCTTCCACCGCACCCGGGCAGGGAATGCCCGAAGACAGGGAAGTCTGACGTCGAGGCGCGCAAGCGCTGTGCCCCGGTGCGGGGCACGGGCGGCGGGCGGACGCATGCGCACCACCGGATTTCCATAATCATTCCGATTATGGAAATACGAAACATCTTGGAAAGGTTCCCAGCGGCGCGGATTTTAATTCCGGCCGGTGCGCGCGGCTGTGCCGTGGCGTATACCGGGGATCGGACGGCGATGTTTCGACAAGGGCGTCGGCTCCTGGATGGAGCGGCGGCGCAAGCCGCAGGACCGGTTCGATTCCGGTACGTCCACCACTGGATAGCTCAGAGGATAGAGCAACGGACTTGTAATCCGTCATTCGCGGGTTCGAATCCCGCTCCAATCATGACCTGTCACGTCATGCAGCAACAAACGGGGCGCAAGCCCCACCGGAAACGCCCGTGCCGCGGGCTGCATCGCAATCCATCGCGACGCGACCGTGGCAGCGGCGATGTCGCCGGGCCCGTGTCCTCGACGTGCGGCTTGCGACGGAACGGCGAGTGACCGCAGCACATCGCGGCTACTCGTACGACCGCTGCCACCGCATCGGCAGCACGCCGCGCTCCGCGCTGTTGTCGTCCACGGCGTTTCCGTCTTCTTTCGCTGGTCCTGTACCGGCAACCCGCTTCACGCGATCCGATCCTGGCGTGAAGCGGCTTTTTGATGGATCGGACCACCAGAGCCCAACCAAGGAGTAGTGCCATGTTCTGGACCAAGCAGGTCGTGATCGGTGACGGCGAGCGCGGCCTGGTGTATCGCAACCGTTGCTTCGAGCGTGTTCTCGCGCCGGGGCTGTACAAGATGTTCGATCCGTTCGGCCGCATCGAGGTCGTCGTGCACGCAGTGGCGCGCGGCGGCGAGTACGAAGGTCGTGACGTCGAATCGTTGATCGCTGCGTTCGGCGTCGCGCTGCCTCGGGACTTCGTGCTTGCCGACGTCGGCACCACGCAGGTCGGCCTGCTGCTGCGCAACGGCAAGCTGGACGAGGTGCTGCCGCCGGGTACGCGCAAGCTGTACTGGCGTGGCGCGCTGAGTACCGATGTGCAGTACCAGCCGCTCGGCGAGGACTTGCGGGTAGCGCCTGACGTACTGCGCCGCCTGCGTCAGCTCGGCACGCTGTCGCGCGTGGCGCTGCCGCTGGAGGTGCCGGCCGAGTCGATGGGCCTGGTATTCATCGATGGTCGGTTGGTGCGTTCGCTCGATGCGGGCGTCTACGCCTTCTGGAACTTCCAGAAGAACGTGGCGACCGAGGTCGTGGAGCTGCGTGTGCAGTCGGTCGAGGTCTCCGGCCAGGAGTTGTTGACCCGCGACAAGGTCTCGCTGCGTGTGAACCTGGCCGCGAGCATGCGCGTCATCGACGCGGTGCTGGCCAGGACCCGCGTGGCGAAGATCGGCGACTTCCTGTATCGCGAGCTGCAGTACGGCCTGCGTCGTGCGGTAGCGGCCAAGACGCTGGACGAACTGCTCGGCGACAAGGCCTCGCTGGACGCGGACATCTTCGGCTACGTCCGCGGTGCCATCGACGGTTTCGGCATCGAGGTACTCGGCGTCGGCGTCAAGGACGTGATCCTGCCAGGCGACATGAAGGAGATCCTCAATGGCGTGGTGCAGGCGGAGAAGCAGGCGCAAGCCAACGTGATCCGTCGTCGTGAGGAGGCGAACGCGACGCGCTCGCTGCTCAACACCGCCAGGCTGATCGAGGAAAGCCCGGTGCTGATGCGACTCAAGGAGCTGGAGGCGCTGGAAAAGGTCACCGAGAAGATCGACAAGCTCACCGTGTTCGGCGGCCTGGATGGCGTGCTGAAGCAGTTGGTGACGATGAAGTAGCAATCCGCGCGCGGCGAAAGGAGTCGCCGCACGCGGCCTCAACGGAATGAACGAGATGGATATTTCAAACGCTTTCGAGTTTCTGCATGCCGAGGGCAGCACCACGCCGATCAAGGGCTGGGTGCGCGGCGTGCCGCTGGAGGAGCAGGCTCACCAGCAGTTGCGCAACATCGCCGCGATCCCGTTCGTGGGACCGTGGGTGGCAGTGATGCCGGACGTGCACCTGGGCAAGGGTGCGACCGTCGGTTCGGTGATCCCGACCCGCGGCGCAATCATCCCGGCCGCGGTCGGCGTGGACATCGGCTGCGGCATGGCCGCGGTACGCACCACGCTGCGCGCCAATGATCTGCCCGACGACCTGCGCCAGTTGCGCAACAGCATCGAGCGCAGCGTGCCGGTCGGCAACGGCCGTGGCGGCGAGCACCGGCACCTGCCGGACAGCATCGCCACGCGGATCGCGCAATCGGGGCTGGTGTCGCGTCTGGAGACGATCAAGGACAAGCACCGCCGGATCCGCACCGACAAGCTGGACTGCCAGATCGGCACGCTCGGCGGCGGCAACCACTTCATCGAGATCTGCCTGGACGAGAGCGATGCGGTGTGGGTGATGCTGCACAGCGGTTCGCGCGGCACCGGCAACCTGATCGGCACCTATTTCATCGAGCGTGCGCGTGAGGAACTGGCGCGGCGCGTGCTCGGCTTCCACCTGCCGGACAAGGACCTGGCGTTCTTCATGGAAGGCGAGCCGTTGTTCGATGATTACGTCGAAGCGGTGTCGTGGGCGCAGGATTACGCTCGTGAGAACCGCGAGGCGATGATGGCGCGGGTGCTGGCCGAGATGCGTCACCGCCTGCCGAAGTTCCAACTGGCCAAGTTCGCGGTGAACTGCCACCACAACTACGTGCAGAAGGAGACCCACGGCGGCGAGGATCTGTTCGTCACCCGCAAGGGCGCGGTCAGCGCCCGGGCCGGCGAGTTGGGCATCATCCCCGGCAGCATGGGCACGCGCAGTTTCATCGTGCGTGGGCTCGGCAATGCCGAGAGCTTCCACAGCTGCAGCCACGGCGCCGGCCGGGTGATGAGCCGCTCGGCCGCGCGCCAGCAGATCACCCTCGCCGAACACCGCGAGGCCACCGCGCACGTGGAATGCCGCAGGGACGCGGCGGTGATCGACGAGTCGCCAGCGGCGTACAAGTCGATCGACGCGGTGATGGCGGCCCAGCACGACCTCGTCCAGGTCGTGCACACGCTGCGTCAGGTGCTGTGCGTGAAGGGCTGAACCGCTACAGGTTCGTTGCACCGGCCACGGCCGGGGAGCCGCCTTCGGGCGGCTTTTTTTATGGTTTGTATGGACCCGGGGCACGCCGCGAATCGCGCATTCAGGCAGGCCCCACTTCGCCCCCACTTGGAATCCGCCGGCTCGCAGTGCTAGGGTTTCCGGACAGGGGCTAGACGCCGTAACAGGAGTCCAGCCATGCAGGCCGCTTCCGCTTTCTCATGTCCCGTCATCGATGTGCAGGCCGAGCTTGCCTACTGGCAGGGCATGCATGCCGACGGGCATCTGGGTCCGTACGAGTTTGCCGACTACGCCAAGCTGCTCAAGCTGGGCTACGACGTGTACCTGGCCTACCCGCGCGCCACCGAAGCGCAGCTCTACCGCATGCTGCGCGAGAGCTACAACCGGCGACGGCCGTTGCTGTCAGTACCGTGGGACGAGGCGCGCTGGCGGGTACGGCATGCCTGGCACCACATGGAGCAATCGGTGCGCACGCACTAAGCCGGGCGCTGGTGAAACCGCCTGCGGCAAAGCACTGAGAATCCGCAACCGGCTGCGCTCAATGCCAGCCGTCGAGTGCGACCTGGCGCTCGATGCAGTGCTTGCCGGCAAGCGCCTGCATGCCCTGCAAGGTCGTGCTGATCAGGCTGGCATAGCGCATCCGCCACAGCCGCACGCGGTCTTCCTCATCGCGGGCCTCGCCCAGGCCATCCAGCACCTGCGGCAGGCGTCGGTCCGCCAGCGCGGTGCGCTTCATGTATGGCTGCTCGGGCTCGAACACATCCACCGGCGCATGCCACCCATCGGCGACGCGCTCGGCGATCCCGGTCAGGCAGGAGAGCTGGTGCATGCCGATCAGCGTCTCGTGCAGCATCTCGCGACAGGCCCATTGCCATAGCGCCACCTTGCGGGCGAGTTCGCCGGGTGCGATCTCGTTCAATGCGAGATCCACCTTCTCGATGCGGGCGTCGAGCATGTCCGGGCCTCCAATGCTGCTATGCAGCATGATTCTCGCGATGCGCCGTTAGCGCGGCGTGATGTCGCTGCCCCACCGCCCCACCTCCGGCGTTTGACCCGATCGGACGGCCGGCATCCTGACTTCCCACACATGCCCGCACGCAGGCGCCGCCTCATGCTGGCACCCACGCCGCGCCACAAGGATCGTCATGTCCCCCATCCCACGCCTGTTGCTGCCACTGCTGCTGATCGCGCCGCTGGCCGCGCATGCAGGCGAAAGCCGCCCGAAGGTGTCCTCGCAGCAATGCGGCTTCAGCACCTCCTACGACGTGCTCGCCGACACCGGGGGAATCTGGCTGCATCGCAAGGAAGGCCAGCCGCGCGAAGTGTTCTTCCACGATGGCCGTCTGAGCGTGGACCAGCAGGTGCGCCCGGTCAGCGACGCCGACGCACAACGGCTGCGGCAGATGGAAGCTGACACGCGCACGCTGATGCCCGCGGTCACCGACATCGCACGCGAGACCGTCAGCATCGTGTTCGACGCCTTCACCGGCGTGATCGAGGGCATGACCGGCAGCAAGCGCAAGGCGCGTGCGCTGGATGGCTATCGCGATACGGCACTGGCGCAGGTGGACGCTTCGCTCGGCAAGGGTCGCTGGGACCAGGAGCTGTTCGATGAGCGCTTCGAGGCCAACATCGAGCAGGCCGCCGAGACCATGGCCGGCACCGTCACCCGCAGCGCCCTGTTCGCGGTGTTCACCGGCGGCACCGGGCGGCTGGAACGACGCGCCGATGCGATGGAAAAGGATCTCGACCAACGGATGGAGGCACGCAGCCGCGTGGTCGAGGCCAAGGCACAGTCGTTATGCGACCAGGTGCGTTCACTGCATGCCCTGCAGCAGTCGTTGGAGTACCGCCTCGACGGCCAGCCGCTGCAGTTGCTGGAACTCGACAGCAAGCACGAAACCGACACCCGCAGCGTGGCCCTCAACAGCGCCAACTGAGCCCGTTCAGCGCAGCAGCCACTCGCGCATCGCCTCACTGACCGCCTGTGGCTGTTCCAGCGGCGCGAGATGACCGCAATCGGGCAGCTCGACCAGACGCGCATCCGGCATCAGCGCGGCGATCTCGCGCGACAGTGGCGGTGGCGTGATCGCATCGTTGCGGCCGCACAGCACCAGCGCCGGGCCCGGGAACGCCGCCAGCGTCTCGCGAGCATCCGTGCGCACCAGCCGGTTCTGACGCAGGAACACCTCCGCACCGAGCCGACGCGTCATCGCCTGCACCCGCTGCAACAACGCGCTGTCGTCCTGGTGGGAGACGTCGACATAGCTGCGCATCAAGCGTTCCCCGAAACCGACGAAGGTGCCGGGTGCAGCGGCGACAGCACGCTCCTGCTCACGCCGCTGCGCCGCCCGCTGTGGCGAATCCGCACGCGCCGAGGTATCCAGCAGCGCGAGCCGACTCACCCGTTCAGGCGCCACGCGCAGAACCTCCTGCGCGACATAGCCACCAAGCGAGAACCCGGCCAGCGCGAACGAACCCGATGCAGGCATCCGTGCCAATACCTGCTCCGCCAGTCCCCACAACGAATCGCTGCCGGTGATGTCACCCACCACGCAGTCGGCGATATCGGACAGAGCTTCGACCTGCGCCTGCCAGAGCTCGGCGTCGTTGAGCAGACCGGGCAGCAACAGCAGTGGAATACGCGCGCCGGTCACGACGCGAAACCGGCCACGGCCGGCAGGGAGAAGGTAGTCATCGCAACATTGTGCGACGACCGCCGGTCTACCGTCATGCAGAAGGGCAGAACCACCCGTTCCATTGGAGTCGCGGGGACTCGCATCGTCATTTGCGGCCGGACCGAAGCTTTCCCGAGGAAAATCCCAATGCGACGACCACGCTGTTGATTTTGTCGTTGTCGTTGTCGTTGTCGTTGCTGTTGCTGTTGCTGTTGCTGTTGCTGTTGCTCGTGATTTTGCCCTTTGCCTTTGACTTCCCGGGGCCCCCATCCGCAGCGACGGAGCCAGTGGGAAAAACCCGAAGGGCGACGTGCATGGATGCACGTCGTTTTCTGCCGCGGCATGGATGCCGCGTCAGAAAATCCCGCTGGCGGAGTGAACCCGTAGCGCAGCGGAGGGCGCGAGGACTGGGGCGTGTTTCTTTGGGTTACGTTTCTTTGCACGAGCAAAGAAAGGTAACTCGCTCCGAAGGAGCGAAAGCCTTTGCTGTTGTCGTTGCTGTTGCCGTTGCTGTCACCGCAACGTCAAACCCAACAAGCAACGTCCATGGATCCCCGCTTCCGCGGGGATGACGGTAAGAGAGATGGCTAGGAAGTCGCTGGGTCCCCGCTTCCGCGGGGATGACGGTAGAGAGATGGCTAGGAAGTCACTGGATCCCCGCCTGCGCGGGGATGACGGTAGAGAGATGGCGCGGAAGGCACTGGGTCCCCGCCTGAACGAGGACGACAGTAGTGAGATGGCGTAGAAGTCACTGGGTCCCGCCTGCACGGGGACGGCGGTGGAGAGATCGCATGGAAGACACCGCCCCCACCAGCACAAAGATCACGACAGACACATCCCCAAAAGCAGCAAAACCCCAGAGCGCGCCCCAAGCACAAACTCCCCTACGAAACAGACGCCCCCAACCTACCCAACAAATCCCGGATAGCCGCCAGCGACAACCCCTCATCACGCGCACTCCGCACAAATTTCAACCGCTTCACATCATCACTGCAGTAGCGACGATGCCCCGTAGGCGTGCGCCGCGATGGCGGCAACAAACCGAGCTGCTCGTAATGACGGATGCTCTGGGCATGGCATCCGCTGGCCTTGGACAATTCACCGATCTTCATGGTCTACACGCGCCTTTCATGATGGAAATGAATGCCGGCAGAGATCGCAATCCTCCCTAAACCCCTGCCGGAAGCGAAGGCGACGCCGGTCCCCGACGACGCCCCTGCATGCACGACTCAATCGGGAACCCCCGCCACCCGTGTACCGCGCGCCACCACGCTGGACACATGTCCCTGTGTCTCCAGCGACAACGGAGCGGCCCCGTTCTGCGCGGCCGGCAACGCAACCATGACGTTCCCGGTGGCAACCGAGGCCGGAGCCTCCAACTGCGCCAGCATCGCCGCCGCGTCGCTGTCGCCCTGCTGCGCCGCCTTGCGGTACCAGGCGAGCGCCTGTGCCTCGTCGCGAGGCACGCCTTCGCCCTGCAGGTACAACGTGCCCAGCGCGACCTGCGACGGTGCGAAGCCCTGTTCGGCCGCACGTCGATGCCAGCGCGCGGCCTCGACCGGATTGCGTTCGAGGCCCTCGCCACGCTGATAGAGCACGCCCAGCGCAGCCTGGGCCATCGCGTAATCCTGGTTGGCCGCGCGCCACAACCATTGCGCGGCGGCGTAGGCATCGACGGGAACGCCATCGCCACTGCTGTAGACCATCCCGAGATTGAACTGGGCGCATGCATCGCCCTGCTCCGCGGCCTGCCGGTACAGCGCTTGCGCGTGACCAAGATCGCGCGGCACACCGCGGCCGTCGGCGTACATCTGGCCCAGGCTGACCTGCGCGATCGCGTTGCCCTGCTCGGCGGCCTTGCGGTAGAACCGCGCGGCCTTCTTCGGATCGGCGGGCACGCCAAGCCCGTCGTCGTACAGCTGGCCGAGCCCCAACTGGGCCCAGGCGAAATCCTGATCCGCGGCCAGTTGGTACCAATGCGCGGCTTCCGCAGCGTTGCGGGCAGTACCCACGCCATTGGCATAGGCCCAGCCGAGCGCGGTCTGGGCAATCGGGTCGCCCTTGGCCGCGGCATCGCCATAGCGCGCCAGGGGCTCGGCTTCTTTCTGCTGTTGGCGGATCGCCTGCTGGATCAGCTCGCCATAGTTGGACATCAGCTTGGCGGCCACTGCCTGTTGCGCACCGCCCAGCAGCGCGACCGCCAACGCGGTGCGTACGATCCTGCTTGGAAGATTCATGACAATCACTCCTGATGGATACATCGTGGGAATGAGTGACTGGCGGTCGTCTCTCCACCACCGCGCGTGCACTCGGCTTGCCGTTCGGGACGGCGTCCGTGAACGAATGTCCCGCCGCGCAATGCCGGAAGGACGTCATCGGGGCGCGGGGATCGCGCCTGCGCGGCCAGCGCATGGATACGGCCTGGGTCTCCTCGGTCGTGGGTGCGACACGCGACACGGCGCGCCATGACCTTCAACGAGGTGCATCGCCCGAGCCGCGTCATCGCGTTGACGCAGTTCGGTTTTTGCAAGCGTCATGCCACGGCGTGGCAGGCGACGCGAAGGCGGCAGGCAACAGGATTCCGAGCGCTTTTCAGCAATTCCGGCGCTCGTTTGTGCAGGTTTCGGCGATTAACTGCACGTTGCGATAAACATGTCTTTTATCGACACAAATAGTCGCTGGCCGACACCGTGAAAATGACGACTCGGCATGCACGAGCACTGGATTCCGTCGCGATCATGATCGGCCAGCGCTTCGGACTCGTTCGTGCACCCACACGCAAACGAAAACGCCGCCGGACCAGCCGACGGCGCATACGCATTCATCATTCGCAACAGCGACGGCGCGATGCCGCCCCGTGCGCGATCAGGCCACGACGGTCAGGGTGACGTCGATGTTGCCGCGGGTGGCGTTGGAGTACGGGCACACCTGGTGCGCCTTTTCCACCAGCGATTCCAGCGCGGCGCGCTCCAGGCCCGGCACCGCGATGCGCAATTCCACGGCGATGCCGAAGCCGCCCGGAATCTGGCCGATGCCGACGTGACCTTCGATGCTCGGCTCGGCCGGTAGCTTGAGCTTTTCCTGGCCGGCGACGAACTTCATCGCGCCGATGAAGCAGGCCGAGTAGCCGGCCGCGAACAGCTGCTCCGGATTGGTACCTTCGCCGCCGGCGCCGCCCAGCTCCCGCGGGGTGGTCAGCTTGACGTCCAGCACCTTGTCCGAAGACTCGGCGCGGCCTTCACGACCACCGGTGGCGGTGGCGACGGCGGTGTAGAGGATGGTGGTCGGTGATGCCATGGTCGTTCTCCTGGGTGAAAGGCTTGCGCCTGTTTGGGTTCAATCGAGCTATTTGATAGCGCACTATTTTTTGATTCGAAAAATGCCCGGATCAGCGTTTGCCGAGGCTGCCGCGCAACCGCGCCAGCTCCTCGCGCAGTTGCACCAGTTCGTCCAGCTCGCAGGCGGTGGCGCACATCACCTGCTCCGGCACCGCCTGGGCCTTGGCCCGCAGTGTCCGGCCGGCATCTGTCAGCGTGATGATGACCTGGCGTTCGTCGCTGACCGCACGTGCGCGGCTCAGCAATCCCGAGGCTTCCAGCCGCTTGAGCAGCGGCGTCAGCGTCGCCGAGTCGAGAAACAGCCGCTCGCCGATCTCCGAGACCATCAACCCGTCGCGCTCCCACAGCACCAGCATCACCAGGTACTGCGGATAGGTCAGCTCCAGCCCCTTCAACAACCCGCGATACAGCTTGTTCATCGCCAGGTTGGCCGAATACAGGGCGAAGCAGAGCTGGTTGTCCAGCTTGAGCATCTCCTCGGGCTTCGGTTGGGGCGCGCGCGGTTCCATGGCCTGCAATTTACATAGCCTAAAATTAAATAGCAAGCGATTTAATTGCTGGTGTAGGAGCGGCGTCAGCCGCGATGGGGCTTTCATGCAGATCCCCGCAAAACCCGTAGGGGATTCAATCGGGACAGCCTCATCGCGGCTGACGCCGCTCCTACAAAGAGTCTTCGCCCCGCTACGCCCGATGCGGCGTAGACAGGTACTCGTTGCTCTGCATCTCGATCAGGCGCGAGGCGGTGCGCTCGAACGCGCCGGCCAGGCGCTCGCCGGTGTACAGCAGCGGCGGCGCGTCCTGCGCGGTGCACACCAGATTGACCTGGCGGTCGTACAGCTCGTCGATCAGGTTGACGAAGCGCCGCGCCGCATCCTCGTTCATGCGATCGAAGTGCGGGATGCCACCCAACAACACGGTAGTGAACTCGCGCGCGATCTCGATGTAGTCGCTCGGCCCACGCGGCCCCTCGCACAGCGCCTTGAAATCGAACCAGACGATGCTCTTGCCACGCCCGCGCACCGGGATCTTGCGACCCTCGATCTCGATGTTGCCGGCGCGCGCTTCGGCATTGCGCGACAGCTCACCCCAGCGCTGCGCCAGCCACGCGTCGGAATCGGATTCCAGCGGCGCGCGATACACCGGCGAACGCGTCAGCGCACGCATGCGGTAGTCCTCGGTGCCCTCGGCGTACAGCTCCACGCAGTATTTCTGCAGCAGCGCGATCGCCGGCAGGAAGCTGTCGCGCTGCAGGCCGTTGAGGTACAGGTTCTCCGGCGCGGTATTGGAGGTGGTCACCAGGGTGACGCCTTCGGCGAACAAGCGGTCGAGCAGGCGCGCGAGCAGCATTGCATCGCCGATGTCGGTAACGAAGAACTCGTCCAGCACCAGCACACGCAGCTTGTCGCGCCATTCCTGCGCGATCTTCGCCAGCGGATCGCTCTGGCCCTGGTGCTCGCGCAGCCGCTCATGGATGCCGCGCATGAAGCGATGGAAGTGGGTGCGGTACTTCTGCTTGATCGGCAGCCCGTCGTAGAACAGGTCAACCAGGAAGGTCTTGCCGCGGCCGACGCCGCCCCAGAAATACAGCCCGCGCACCGGCTCGGGTTTCTTCCAGAACGCCGAGAGGCGATCCAGCCAGCCATCCTGCGCGCTGTCGACAATCGCCAGATGGATGCGGTCCAGTTCGGCCAGGGCAGCGAGCTGGGCGGGATCTTCGCGCCAGTCGCCGCGTGCCGCGCCGGCGGCGTAGCGCTGTGAGGGGGTCAGGTCTTGCATCGGGTATCGCCAACGGATGCGGCACGTGGGGCGCCGCGAAATACGGATGTCATCGCACTACCCGAGCTCGGGCAGCCAACGGCGCACGCCGTGCTGGATCGCACCGCGCAGGTCGATCAGCTTGCGATGGAAGAAATGGCTGGTGTCGGGCATGCGCACCAGCTCGGGCTGCGCGGGGAGCGTCTCCAGCCAGTCATAGACCGCCTGCGGATCGACGATCTCGTCGGCGTCGCCCTGCACCAGCAGCCACTGCGGCGGTGGCTGCACGCCATCGAAGTTCCAGCGCCCGGCAGGCGGCGCGATCGAGATCAGCACCTGCGGCTGCAGTTCACCGGCCATGCGCAGCGATACATAGGCGCCGAAGCTGAAGCCGGCCAGCCACAATACATCGCCCGGCCGCTGCGTACGCACCCAGCTGGCAACCACGCGCAGGTCGTCCTGCTCGCCATCGCCATGATCGAAGGCACCAGCCGATGCACCGACACTGCGGAAATTGAAGCGCACCACCGTGATGCCCAGCTCGCGCAGCGCGCGCGCGACCATGGTCACCACCTTGTTGTGCATCGTGCCGCCCTCGGTGGACAGCGGATGGCAGACGATGGCGGTGATCGGGTGATGCGGCACATCGGCCGCGGGCAGATCGACGGCGACCTCGAGCGGGCCGATCGGTCCGTCCAGCGTCAGCGCGCCGGACTCGGCGGGGAAAGGGGGATTGGACATACCACCATGATAAGACCCCCGCACATGGATGTGCGGTGCTCCTGCGAAGGACTCGCCTTTTCGATCCCCCGCACAAGGATGTGCGGTGCTCCTGCGAGGGACTCGCCTTTTCGATCCCCCGCACAAGGATGCGCGGCGCTCCTGCGAAGGACTCGCAATAATAGCCACCCGCCCCGCGGCTTCATCGCCGCCGGCCCCGTATCGGGTTCCCATGTCGTTCCTGCTCCTTGCCGTCATCTGCAGCGTGTTGGTCTCGGTGCTGCTCAAGCTGGTCACACGCTATCGTCTGGACGTCACCCAGATGGTGGCGACCAATTACGCAGTCGCCACCGCACTCTCGCTACTGGTGCTGCGCCCCTCGCTGGACGCGCTGCGTACGCCACAGACGCCGTGGCTCGCACTGCTTGCGCTGGCGGTCGCACTGCCGTCGATCTTCCTGGTGCTGGCCCGCTCGGTCGTCATCGCCGGCATCGTGCGCAGCGACGTCGCCCAGCGGCTATCGTTGTTGCTGTCGCTGGCGGCTGCGTTCGTGCTGTTCGGGGAACAGGCCAACAGCTGGAAGCTGGCCGGCCTGGCAGTAGGCATCGTCGCAGTGGCCGGTATCGCCAGCCGACCGCGCGGCAGCTCGATCGCGCGTGCACCAGCAGCGGGCTGGCCCTGGCTGCTGGGTGTCTGGGCCGGCTTCGCACTGATCGACGTGCTGCTCAAGTACATCGCGCAATCGGGCGCACCGTCGCTGTCCGCGCTCACCGCCTGCTTCGCGATCGCCTTCATGCTGATGACCAGCTGGCTGACCTGGCAACACCTGCGTGGTCGTATCCGCCTGGATTGGCGCAACCTAGGTGCTGGCGCGCTGCTGGGCGCCCTCAACTTCGGCAACATCCTGTGCTACGTGCGTGCGCACCAGACATTGCCGAACAGCCCGGCGGTGGTGTTCGCGACGATGAACATCGGCGTAGTCGTTCTTGGTGCACTGGTCGGCATCCTCGCCTTCCGCGAACGCACCAGTCTGCTCAACCGGATCGCACTGGGGTTGGCGATCGTGGCGATTGCGCTGATCGGCAAAGGTACGTTTGCGACGTAAAGGCGCGCAGAGAAGCGCAGCAGCCTTCATAGCCGGAGCACCGGCGATGCTGTTGACCTTGCAGTTGCAGTTGCAGTTGCAGTTGCAGTTGTTCGTGATTTTGCTTTGCCGCTTTTCCGGGGCCCCCATCCGCAGCGACGGAGCCAGCGGGAAAAACCCGAAGGGCGACGTGCATGGATGCACGTCGTTTTCTGCCGCGGCATGGATGCCGCGTCAGAAAATCCCGTTGGCGGAGTGGACCCGTAGCGCAGCGAAGGGCGCGAGGACTGGGGCGTGCTTTCTTTGGGTTACGTTTCTTTGCACGAGCAAAGAAAGGTAACTCGCTCCGAAGGAGCGAAAGCTTTTGCTTTTGCTGTTGCGGTTACTTCAAAGCTAAGAAGCAACGTCCCTGGATCCCCGCTTTCGCGGGGATGACGGTAGAGAGATTGCGCGGAAGACGCTGGGTCCCCGCCTACGCGGGGATGACGGTCGAAGGATTACTGGCAAAGCCCACGCAACGATCAGCCGGCACAACTCCCATCACCCACACCTCAACGCGACCACCGCGGAAACGGATCCGCCAACCCATGCCACCCCATCGGCCCCAACCTGAACTCCGCATCATCAAGCAAACAAGCATCAAGCTCCGAACGCGCAACATCCTCATCCAGATCCACCCCGATCACCGCCAACTCCTGCCGCCGATCCCCCCACAACGGATGCCACAACCGCTGGATCGCCGCGTACTCGCGCGGATCGTCCACCTCCTGCGGCGCCGGCAACGGCGCACTCCAGCACTCGACCTGCTGGCGCTGCCAGCCCGCCTCGGTATACGGCAGCGGCGCCAGACCTAACTGCGGCAACGTGCCTTCCACGCGCGCATCGACCCGATGCCGCGCCGCGTGCCAGAACCCCGCCGCCTGCGTGTAAGTCGCACGACCAACGCTCGACAGCTCGCCCACCCAATCCATCCGGCTCGCCAACCAGAAAAAGCCCTTGCTGCGGATCACCTGCGGCAACCCCTGCTCGAGCAAGCGGTTGAAACGCACCGGATGAAACGGCCGGCGTGCACGATAGACGAAACTGGTGATGCCGTATTCCTCGGTTTCCGGCATGTGCTCACCGCGCAGCTCCTTCATCCAGCCTGGCGCCAACTGCGCACGCGCAAAGTCGAACAATCCGGTGCCGAGCAACTGTCGTGGCGGCACGTCGCCATGACGTGATGCGACGATGCGCGCATCGCGATTGAGCGCGCGCAGCACCGCACGCACGCGCCGCAGCCGTTCGCCGTCGATCAGGTCGCACTTGCTGATCACGATCACGTCGGCGAACTCGACCTGCTCGCCGAGCAGATCCACCAATCGACGGCCATCGTCCGCGCCGGCCTGCTGGCCCAGCGCCTCCAGCGACACCGACGAGTCGAACAGCTCCAGGAACTGACTGGCATCGACCACGGTCGCCATCGTGTCCAGGCGTGCCACATCGGACAGGCTGAAACCCTCGGCATCGCGCACCGCGAAGGTCGCCGCCACCGGCATCGGCTCGGCGATGCCGGTCGACTCGATCAACAGATAGTCATAGCGGCGCTCCAGCGCCAGTCGCTTCACTTCCTGCAGCAGGTCGTCGCGCAGCGTGCAGCAGATGCAGCCGTTGCTGAACTCGACCAGCGTCTCCTCGGTACGGCTGAGTGCCGCGCCGCCGTCACGCACCAGTTGCGCATCGATGTTGACCTCGCTCATGTCATTGACGATCACCGCCACGCGCAGGCCTTGGCGGTTCTGCAGCAGGCGGTTGAGCAAGGTGGTCTTGCCGGCACCAAGGAAGCCGGACAGGACGGTGACGGGCAGACGCGGATCGGAGCTGAAGTCGGGCAGGGACATGGCGTGAAGGAATTGGCTGGACTGAAATGTTACTTTATAACAAATAAAGCCCGGAGCAAGCCCATGAAGAAAACCTCCCCCGCCTTGTTCGATGCCTCCGCGATGGCGCTGTCGGGCCTGTGCCTGGCGCATTGCCTGGTACTGCCGCTGCTGGCCTCGCTATTGCCGTTGTTCGGCGCGTGGAACGAGGAAGTGTGGACGCATCTGGCCTTCGCCGGAGCGGCGTTGCCGTTGTCGAGCTACACGCTGTGGCGTGCGCACCGGCACCGCCCGCTGCCCGTCGGGTTATGGGCGATGGCGATCGCCGGGTTGAGCGGGTTGCTGTTCGGTGCGCTGGGTTGGCCGACGCATGCGCTGGAAACACCGATCACCGTAACCGGCAGTCTGCTGATCGCCAGCGCGCATGTATGGAACTGGCGGCGGCATGCGGGATGAGCCGCGCTGAATCGTAAAAGCGCTTCCGGGCGATTCGCCGCCCTCGAACAGCGCTCTTGTGGGAGGGACTCCGGGTGGCCTCGGGCCATCAGTCCCGACGCTTTATCGGTAGCTCGTCGGGACTGATGGCC
>NZ_JBYSVX010000017.1:0-91615 GCF_058986605.1 Pseudomonas sp. GW821-FHT07E12
GGTGGCCTCGGGCCATCAGTCCCGACGGGCTGTACCGATAGAGCGTCGGGACTGATGGCCCGAGGCCACCCAGAGTCCCTCCCACACTGAAGTCGCCACCACATAAGACCCAGCATCTTCGATGCTCTGCAATGCCCTGCATATCCCGACGTCAACTTCCTGACAGCAGTCACCCCGGCCTTGTTAAACTCCGCCGACTTCAATCTGGCCGGATCCCGTTTCGATGCCCACCCTTCGTCCGCTTGCCCTCGCCCTAGGCTTCGGCCTGGCCGCCCTGCTGTCCGCTCCCCATGCCGACGCAGCCCGCAAGAAGACCCCTGCAAAGACCCCGGCCACGCCGCCGGCCTGTACCGATTTCTACGACGTAGCCAACGCCAACTGGCTCAAGGCCAACCCGGTGCCACAGACCGGCGCGACCACTGCACTCGGCCAGCTCGCCGATCGTGCACTGCAGCAACAGCGCGACCTGCTGGATGCGGCACGCCAGGCGCCGCAGGGCAACGTGCAGAAGCTGCTCGGCGACTTCTGGGCCAGCGGCCTGGACGAAGCCGCGGTCGAGGCCGATGGCTCCAGGCCGATCGCCCCGCTGCTGTCGCGCATCGACGCGATCAAGAAGGCCAAGGAAGTGCCGGCGGCGATTGCCGCACTGCACCAGGTCGGTATCCCGGTGGCGTTCAACTTCAGCCCCGATGTCGACCTGAAGGCGCTGGATCGCCACATCGGCTACTTCATGCAGGGCGGCACCGGCCTGCCCGACCCGGCGTTCTACACCCGCACCGATGCGGACACCGTCGCGCTGATGGGCCGCTACCGTGCCTACGTCAAGCAGATCCTGGCGCTGACCGGCACCGCGGCCGGCAATCTCGATGCCGACTCGGCCGCGGTGATCCAGATCGAAACGCTGCTGGCCAAGGCCGGCAAGCCGGTCGCCGACATCAACAACCCGTTCAACAACTACGCGCCAGTCGCGACCAAGGACATCGCCAAGCAGTTCAAGAACCTGCAACTGGCTGATTTCCTGAAGGCGCAGGGCGTGCAGGATGACCTGGTATCGATCGCCGATCCGGGCTACTTCAAGCAGCTCGACGGCCTGGTCGCCAGCCTCAAGCCGGAACAGTGGAAGGCCTACCTGCGCTGGCGCGTGGGCGATGCGATGGCGCCGTATCTGTCCAAGGGCTTCCGCGATGCCGAGTTCCAGTTCCGCGGCCGCCTGCTGCGCGGCGAAACCCTGCCGCCGCCGCGCTGGGAGCAGGTGCTGGATGCGATCAACGTCGCCGCCGGCCCGATGCTCGGCCGCGAGTACGTCGCCCGCTACCTGAGCGCCGACACCCGCCGCCAGGCCGGCGTGATCGTCGACCAGATCCGTGAGGCGCAGATCAAAGCGATCGAACGCACCGGCTGGGGCAACGAGCAAGTCGTCGCCGAAGCCAAGGCCAAGCTCGACGCGATGAAGATCGAGATCGCCGCGCCGCGCCGCGACCTCGACTACACCGTGCAGCCGATGGGCCGCGGCAGCTTCGGCGGCAACATGCTGATCGCCTCGACCTGGCGTCACCGCGAGGAAATGAAGCGGATCGGCAAGGGCAACGCCGACCGTCGCTGGGACGTGCTGCCGCAGGAGCCGGCGATCGCCTACGACATCGCCCAGAACCGCCTGATCGTCACCGCTGCGGTGCTGCAGGCACCGGTGTTCAATGCTGCCGGCGATGCCGGCGCCCAGTACGGCGCATTCGGCGCATTGGCCGCGCACGAGATCACCCGCGCGATCGATGCCAAGGGCTCGCTGGTCGATGCACAAGGCCAACTGCGCAGCTGGTGGACCCCGACCGAGAAGACCGCCTGGACGCTGCTCTCGCAGAAGATCGCCACGCAGTACAGCGCCTACCCCTACCCCGGCGTGCCCAACGCCAAGGTCAACGGCAGCCTCACCGCCGAAGAAAACCTGGCTGACCAGGCCGGCGTGGATCTGGCGTGGCAGGCCTTCGCCGCAGCCCAGCCGCAAGCAAGCCAGGCCAGCAAGCAGGCGTTCTTCGATGCCTGGGCCGGGCTGTGGGCGCAGCAGCTGTCGCCGAACGAAGCGGTGCAGCGCGCGACCACCGACGTGCGTTCGCCGGGCAAGTGGCGCACCAACGGGCCGCTGTCGAACCTGCCGGAATTCGGCGCGGCCTTCAGCTGCAAGCCGGGCCAGCCGATGCAGCGCACGGAAGCTGAGCAGATCCACGTCTGGCGCTGATCGGTTCCAGCAGTACAACGAAAAAGAGCGCGGATTTCCGCGCCCTTTTTCATTCATACCTCAGCGCACGATACGCATCCGCGGTGGCTTGCCCTTGCCGCCGAACGGCGGTTGCCCGCGCCAGTAACGGATCAGCAGCCAGCCGAACAGCATGCCGCCCAGGTGCGCGAAATGCGCCACGCCCGGCTGCAAGCCAGTGAAACCGAACAGCAGTTCGATGCCGCCGAACACGAACACGAAGGTACGCGCCTTCATCGGGATCGGCGGGAACAGCAGCATCACCTGCTGGTTCGGGAACAGCATGCCGTAGGCCAGCAGCAGACCGAACACGCCACCGGACGCGCCCAGCACCGGCACGTTGCTGCCGGTCAGCGCACCCACCAGCAACTGGCACAGGCCGGCGCCGATCACGCACACCAGGTAGTAGGTCAGGAAACGCTTCTCGCCCCAGGTCTGCTCCAATGCCGCGCCGAACATGAACAACGCCAGCATGTTGAAGAACAGATGCGAGAAGCTGTCGTGCAGAAAGCCGTAGGTCAGCAGTTGCCAGATCTGGAAGTTCTGCCCGGGCGAGAACGGATCAAAACCGCCTTCACCGATCGGCCACAACATCAACGAAGAGAGCGCAGCGGGGCCCAACGCCCACTGCAGCAGGAACAACAGGCCGTTGGCGATCAGCAACGCTTTGGTGACGGTAGGCAGTCGGGGAAACATAGGGACATCCGTGGAAACTGCTTCCTATCATAGCGGCTACCACTGGACGCCCTGCCCCTTGGATATCGAGGACGGTATCGCTGTATTTATCCCGTGAAGGCGGGTGCCCGGACATCGGATGGACCCGATTGAATCTCGATTCGACCGGCGTGGACGTGCCCCCGTTACTCCATCGCCCCGTACAACGCCATCTGTCTTGCCATGCGTACCGCGCCATCGGGAGCGATACAAAGCTCCAGGTTCCGCGCGCTTTCTTCGGCGGCCGCCTCCGCCCGAGCGAACATCTTCGCCTCGTAGGATTTGATCGCCTCATCCGGATCAGTCGTGGCAAGCAATTCCCTCACGAGCTCGGCTGCATCCAACATGGCCAGGTTGGCTCCCTCGCCCGCAAATGGGGACATGAGGTGCGCTGCGTCGCCGATCAAGGTGATGCCCGGCCGGCTGGCCCAGACCAGCCCGATCGGCAGCATGTTGATCGGACGCAGCGTGAAGCTGTCATCGCATGCGCTGATCAACCCGGTCAGTTCCGGCGCCCAATCAGTGAAATGCGCCAACAACATCTGCCGGGCCCGGTCTGGGCGATCGAACGGGATATCCAATGTTTCCAGGCTGCTCTCGGCGATCCGGAATGCTACATAGACACGGATGCGCCCATCGCCATTGCGCTGCGCGAGCAGGCCTTTGTCGTCGGAAAGCGCGAGAAGACTGCCATGCCCCACCAGGTCGGCAAGTTCAGGATGGCGGCGCCCGGCGTCGGGAATGCCTATCTCCACAAAGCTGACACCCGTATAGAGGGGACTGGCGTCGGTAAGCAACGAACGCACGCGCGACCAAGCACCATCCGCGCCGACCACCACGCCGGCAGCCATGCTTTCGCCGTTCTCGAAATGCAGCACGTGGCCACCCTGCTCATCGGAGCCGATGCCGATGAGTTTGTGACCCCATCGGATGCGGTCAGGCTCGAGGGAATCGAGCAGCAAATCGCGCAGTGCACCGCGATCCACTTCCGGCCGATCAAACACGTCCGATGCGCCAGTTTCATCCCAATGGAATACGCCGGTCTTGTCGGCAATGCGCATGCATTGCCCCTCAGGGCGGGCGATGGCGATGAACCCGGCTTCGAGGCCTGCCTCCTTCAACGCGCGTTGGCCTGACTCGACGTGCATGTCGAGCGTACCGCCCTGGCCCCGTGCGTCTCGAGACGGTTCGCGCTCGAACACGACGGCATCGCGGCCATGTCTCTGCAGGATTCGAGCCAGTGTCAGACCACCAAGGCCGCCGCCAACGATGGCGACGCTGTGAAATTCGCGTTTCGTTGTCACGATCGTTCTTTTCCAGATTGGTTTGAGAAGGGGTCGGGGTGTCATGAGTCTGCTCCCACGCGACGCGGGTCAACGTCAGCGAAGCCCCCTACACAGATGGGCCCCATAACGCCGCATCCAAGGCCTCCAGGTCGTCGGCACGCGCCTTCTCGCGCTTCACCCGCCCACGCTCGACCACCACGCCTTCACTGCGTAGACGCTGACTCTGTTCACGCCAACCGCGCGAGCCTTCCGGCATCGCGATGCGTCCGTCCGAACGCAGCACGCGATGCCACGGCAACTGCGGGTCATCGTTGCCAGCCAGCACCCGCGCGACCAGTCGTGCACGTCCCGGCAGGCCGGCGCGTGCGGCGACCTCGCCATAGCCGGCCACCTGTCCGCGCGGGATCGCGCGGATCGCGGCGAGGATGCGGGTACGCGCCTGTTCGGGCGACATCGCGACCTCCTTCGATTTGGCGGCGACGGCCTTGCTCGCCGCAGGTTTCTGGATTGAAGTGCGCTTCATCGGATCAGCACCACTTCTTCGGCCGAAGTCGGATGGATCGCCACGGTGTCCTCCAACTGCTGCAAGGTGACACCCATCTTCAGCGCCACCGCAAAACCCTGCAGGATCTCGTCCGCCCCCTCGCCAAGCAGGTGGATGCCGACCACGCGCTGCTCCTCGCCCACGCATACCAGTTTGAACAGGCTGCGCTGCGGCGAATCGGCCAGGGCGTTCAACATCGGGCGGAAGTGGCTGCGATAAACGCTCACTTCATCGCCGTGACGCGTACGCGCCTCCTCCTCGCTGAGCCCGACCATGCCCAACGGCGGGTGCGAGAACACCACCGTCGGCACGTTCCCGTAATCCAGCTTCGCTTCGGGCTTGCCGCCAAACAACCGGTCCATCAACTTGCGCGCCGCCGCGATCGCAACCGGCGTCAATCCGACCTTGCCGGCAACGTCGCCGACCGCATGGATGTTCGGCACCGAGCTGGTCTGCCACTCGTCGACCAGGACCTCGTCCTTCTCGCCAAGTCGCACGCCAACCTCCTCCAATCCCATGCCCCTGGTGTTGGCGCGACGTCCGATGGCGAGGAATATCTTGTCGAACACGGTGTCATTCGTCTCACCGGTGCCCAGCAGACGCAACCGGTCGTCATCGGTCTGCTCGATACGCCGGGCGCGATACTCGAAATGCACGCGCACGCCCTGCTGATGCAGGCTCTCGGCCAGTTGCGCGGCCAGCTCGGCGTCGAAGCGCTCAAGCAACCGCCGGCCCTGCACGAATAGCTCCACGTGACTGCCCAACGCCTGTAGCAAGCCGGCCAACTCCACCGCGATGTAGCCACCGCCCAACACCGCCACGCGTTCCGGCGCCGCACGCAGCTTGAAGAAATCGTCGGAAACGCTGCCCGAGGCGGCGCCCTCGAACGAGGGCCGCACCGGGTGCGCGCCAGTGGCGATGACGATGTGCCGTGCGCTGATCGTCACGCCGTCGCTGCATGCGACCGTATGCGCGTCACGCAGATGCCCGCGTCGCGGCAGCACCGATATCCCATCGGCGTCGAGTCGTTTGCGATAGCTGGCGTGGATATTGGCGATGTAGCCCTGCCGATGCGCGATCAGCGTGTCCCAGTCCAATGCCGGATGCGGCTCGACCTTGAATCCAAGTGCGTTGGCCTGCTCGATCTTCCCGACCAGATCGACCGCCAGCCACATCGCTTTCTTCGGCACGCAGCCGACGTTGACGCAGGTGCCGCCCAATTCACCCGGCTCCAGCATCGCCACGCGCGCGCCGTGACGGGCCGCGCGGAACGCCGCGGCCAGACCGCCGGAGCCGCCGCCGAGTACAACCACGTCGTAGTCGTATGTTCCGCCCATCAGCCTTCTTCCAAGTTGATCGACACTGCCGGCCTCCCGCGTTGTTGCACGCGGGACATCCTAGCGCCCTGATGGTGTTCGTCCGGTCGTCGTGGGGCCTGGCCGCGAACCGGTTGCAAGTCGCTGGGTCCCCACCTGCGCGGGGACGATGGCAGGAGCATCATGGGCCTGTGGTCTTCCACAGGAAGCTTTCAGTCGTCGTCCCCGCGCAGGCGGGGACCCAGCGACTTCCAGCCAGATCACTCGCTAACGCCGCAGCGCCGGCCACTGCAGATAGGTGAAGGCACGCCACACCCACTCCAGCGGCCCGAACCGGAACCCGCGCAGCCACACCTGGCTCGCAACCACTTGCAGCAGGAACAGCGCCATCACGAAAGGGATCTGCCAGGCGCGCGACAACTGCTCGAAGTACCCCAGGCCGTAGCCGTAGAACACCCAGGTGCACAGCAGCGATTGCAGCACGTAGTTGCTCAGCGCCATCCGCCCGGCCGGCGCCAGCCATGCCAGTGCCTGCCGCCAGCGCACCACCCAGCCCAGGTAGCCCAGGCACATCAACAGGCCGGCCAGCGAAGACAATGCGTACGCTCCCCCCAGCCGCAGATCCAGCCGCCCCGGATCCAGGTACGAAGCCAGCGTGAAGCTGATCAGCATCGCCGCCAGCCCCAGCGGCCACGCGCCCCAGCGCAGCACCGCGAACAGTCGTGCAAAGCGCTCCGGCGCCTGCACCACGCCGGCACGCACGAACCAGCTGCCGAGCAGGAACATGCCGAACATGGTCGGCCCGTTGACCAGCAGCCCGCGAATCGTCTCGCTGAGGTCGTGCCCGCGCTGCGTCAGCGCCTGCGCATAGCTGCCGGCCCCGTAGGCCGCACGTTGCGCTTCCACCGCCGCCGCCGCTTGCTGGCCGATCTGCGCCATCGTGCGCTGCCAGTCCACTGAACCGGCCGGATCGGCCTGCATCATCGAACCGAGCGCGCCGTAAGCCATCACCATCGCCGGCGTGCACAAATAGATGAGTACGGCGACCGTCGGCAACCAGCGCGTCGGCACCGGCCGGAACGCCAGCAGCAACGTCGCCAGCAACCCGTAGCTCACCAGCACGTCGCCCGACCAGACCAGCAACGCGTGCAGCAGCCCGATCACCAGCAACCCCAGGCTACGGCGCGCATAGAACGTCACGAACGGCCGCCCCGCCTGTTCGGCACGTTGCGCCATCACGGCGAAACCCATGCCGAACAACAACGAAAACAGCGTGTAGAACTTGCCCTGCACCAGGATGTAGACCAGCGCATCGGCCCACCAGTCGGCCCCGGTCATCGCCGGGTCGACCCCCGTCAACGCCGCATTGAGCGGCCCGACGAAGGCCTGGATATTCATCAACCCGATGCCCAGCAGCGCAAAACCGCGCAGCACGTCCAGCAAGGCGATGCGGTCGTTGGCAGCAACGGGCTGGAAGGGAGTGGGCGTCATGCGTCGGGTGGCATCCGTGGAAGCGCGCAATTATCCAACGAACCTCGTGGGAGCGGCTTCAGCCGCGAGAAGCTTCCCCGGGAAAGCCTCTCGCGGCTGAAGCCGCTCCTACAAGAGCGACTCCCGCAAAAGACAACGGCCCGCCGAGGCGAGCCGTTCGTCCAATCGGCGATGCCGATCAGTGGTGGTGACCACCGTCGCCGTGCACATGGCCGTGCTCGACCTCCTCGGCGCTGGCCTCGCGCACTTCAACGATTTCCACGTCGAAATGCAGGTCCTTGCCGGCCATCGGATGGTTCAGGTCGACGTCGACCACGCTCATGCCGATCTTCTGCACGGTGACCGCGCGCGGACCGAAGTTGGTCTGCAGCACGACCTGCTGGCCCGGGATCAGCTTGGTGTTGCCGAAGTGCTTCTTCGGGATGCGCTGGCTCAAACCATCACGGCGCTCGCCGTAGGCATCGACCGCCTGTACGTCCACGCCGAAGTTCTCACCGGCTTCCTTCTCCATCATCGCGTTCTCCAGGCCCGGGATGATGTTGCCGTGGCCGACCAGGATCGACAGCGGCTCGCGGTCCTTGGAGCTCTCGATCGGCTCCTGGCCAATCTCGGAAACGGTGTAGTGGAAACGGACGACGCGGTCTTTTTCGATCTTCATGCCTGACTCTGGAATGGGCTGCCCGGTGGCAGATGAGGGGAACGGCTTGTCGGCCGGCGGGTGCACCGCCATGATGGCGGCCATCTCAAACCGCGCATTATCCCGGCTCGATGCACAACAAGCCAGCCGTCCCGATGCGCCCGTCCCGGCTCCTGCCGTGGCTGGCCGGTATCTCGCTGCTACTGCTCCTGGCCGGCTGTGGCAGCGCGCCGGTCAAGCAAGCCCCTCCCGCCCACCGCAGTTGGCCGGTGGTCCCGCCCGCCAACCCGGCCGCCGCCAACAACGTGCTGATGCGTGCCCTCAGCCTGGTCGGCACGCCCTACCGCTACGGCGGCAACACCCCGGAGAGCGGTTTCGACTGCAGCGGTCTGGTCACCTACGTCTACCGCGACATGCTCGACCTGCGCCTGCCACGCAGCTCCGGCGAACTGGCCGCCGTGCAGGGCCCGAAGATCGCCCAGGACCGGCTCGCGGCCGGCGACCTGGTGTTTTTCGGCACCCGCGGCAACGTTTCGCACGTTGGTATCTACGTTGGCGAAGGGCGCTTCGTGCACGCCCCGAGTACCGGCGGAACGGTCCGCCTGGACTATCTCGACGGCTATTACTGGCGTGACCACTACACGGGCGCGAAACGGGTTTTGCATTGAAACGTGACTCAAATCACATTACACAAAACGGAAATTTAACTGTTTTTGAACATCACGTAGCCTTCACCGGGGCATGATCGCCCATCGCCTGCCGCAATGTGACCCACGCGTGACGACCGACGACCAGCTCAATCCCGGTTTTACCGACCACCGCCGCCCGTCCCGCAAGCTCCGCCTCCTTTGTAGTGCAGCGCTTTGTCTGGCCACCCTACCCGCCCTGGCGCAGTCCACTGCACCGCAGGCCGCTGATGCCCCGCAGGCAGCAGATCCGGGCGCCCAGGCCGCCACTGCCAAGCCTGCAGCACCGACCCGCAGCCGCGCCGATGCCGCTGCCACCGCCACCCTCGCTGCCCTGCTGCCGCACCTGGCCGGCAACGACACCATCCCGCTGATGGACCGCTCGGCGATGTTCGCCGGCGATCTCAGCCGCCTGCTCGCCAACTACGACGTCTCCCAGAGCGCGGTCACCGCCGCCGAGGCCGCCGTCAGCGACAACAAGGTCCAGGTCATCCTGCGCCGCGCCATGACCCTGCTGGGCACCCCGTACCGTTGGGGCGGCACCTCGCCGGATGGCGGTTTCGACTGCAGTGGCCTGGTCAACTACGTATTCAAGACTGCCCTCGGCATCGAGCTGCCGCGCGTCTCGCGCGAGATGGCGCATGACAGCGACGGCGAGATCATCAAGGACCGCAATGCGCTGACTGCCGGCGACCTGGTGTTCTTCGGCAAGCGTGGCCGCATCGACCATGTCGGCATCTATGTCGGCGAAGGCCGCTTCCTGCATGCGCCGAGCACCGGCAAGGACGTGCAGATCGACTCGCTGGCCAGCGGCTACTGGAGCCAGAAGTTCCTGCAGGCACGGCGCGTGGCGATGTAATCGCCCTCTCCCTTCGGGGACGTCATGAAAGGCCGCGCTTGCGCGGCCTTTCGCGTTTCTTCGAGAGGGAAACAATAGTCTGGCCGGCACCCGGGTCGATTACAGCGCCCAGACAACCTTCGCGGACCGGCGTTGCTCAGGGGGCGGTGAAGCGCCCGAACACACGCGCCATGCCGATCGAGGCCGGCGCGGTCTCGACGAATCCGAACTTGGCATAGAGGTGCCGCGCATCACCGTCGGCGATCAATGACACGTAGGCACCGTCCCCGGCATGGGCGTCGAGCCATTCGACCAGCGCGGCCATGATCCGCTTGCCGAGCCCGCGCCCCTGGTGCTCGGGCTCCAGCGCGATGTCGACGATCTGGTAGAAGCAGCCACCGTCGCCGATCACCCGGCCCATGCCGACCGTGCGGCCCTGATGGCGTACGCACACCGCGAAACAACTGTTGGGCAGGCCGCGTAGCGCGGCCGTTTCGCTCTTCGGCGAAAGGCCTGACTGCACACGCAACCGCAGGTAGTCGGCGACCGCAGGCACAGCCGCCTCGACCCGGTACTCCTCGCTCACCGCGCGCCCGACCCGTCCAGCGGCTCCTCGATGCCGACATTGGTCGGGGCGAGGTCATAGACCTGCTGGTCCAGCAGGCCGGTCTCCTTGGCGACCAGCACCGGTACCAGCATCTGGCCCGTCACATTCGTCATCGTGCGCATCATGTCGAGGATGCGATCGATCGCGTACAGGTAGCCGATCACTTCCAGCGGCAGGTTGGCCGCACTCAGTACCACCGTCGCCATCACCACCGCGGTGCCCGGCACGCCGGCGGTGCCGAAGCTGCCCAGCACCGAGGCGATCAGCACCACGAAGTACTGGTCGGCGGTCAGCGGCACGCCGGTGTACTGCGCGATGAATACCGCACACAGCGCCGGATAGATCGCGCCGCAGCCGTCCATCTTGATGCTCGCGCCGAGCGGCACCGCGAACGAGGCGTAGTCCTTGTTCACGCCCAGGTTGTGGGTGATCGAGCGCATCGCCACCGGCATCGCCGCGAAGCTCGACGAGCTGACGAATGCCACCTGCATGCCCGGCGCGGCGCCACGGAAGAACTTCCACGGGTTCAGCCCGTGCGCCAGCAGCAGCGAGCCGTAGACCAGCACGATGTGGATCGCGCAGGCGATGTACAGCGCCATCACGAAGTTGCCCAGCGGCAGCAGCTTCTCGAAACCGTAGGCACCGACCAAGCCGGCGATCAGGCCGAAGGTACCGATCGGGGTCACCTCCAGCACGAAGCGGGTGACCTGGATCATGATCTCGCTCATCTGCCCGGCCAGCTTGCGCGCCTCGGCCACGCGCTCGCCGAGCTTGACCATCGCAAAGCCCAGCAGCGCGGCGAAGAAGATCACCGGCAGGATCGAGCCACGCCCGGCTGCCAGCACGGTCTCACCCGCAGCATTGGTACGCGTGCCGATACCGGTCAGCGCATAGAACGGATTGGCCGGCACCACGTCCAGCAGCACCTTGATCGGGCTGGGCACGTCGCGCGGCTTCCAGGCCGAATCCACGCTCAGACCGAAATGGCCGGCGCCCGGCTGCATGATCGTGCCCACCGCCAGGCCCACGCACACCGCCAGCGCGGCGGTGATCACGAACCACATGAAGGTGCGTCCACCCAGCGCCGCCACCGACTTCTGCCCGTGCAGCGCCGAGATCGCGTTGATCACCGCGAAGAACACCAGCGGCACCGCGATCATCTTGATCAGGGTGACGTAAAGATCGCCAAGCGGACCGAACCAGGTTTCCGCCGCCGGCCCCATCAGCCAGCCCGCCAACGCACCCAGCACGAAGCCGCCCACCACGCGTTGCCAGAACGGAATACGCAACCAGGCCGAGACCAGTTTCATGTCGTCAGATCGCCAAACGGGGGGAGTAAGAGCGCACCTTAGCTCAAGCCATCGCCGGCGGCGATGCCACGACTGGAACAACGCCGTGTCATGGGTACGACTTCGTCGCCCGGTCATAATGAACGCTTAAGCCCAGCTGCGAGAAACCGCCGCCCATGTCCCGTCGCACTCCGATCTTCGCCACGCTTTCCACCCTGCTGCTGGCCGCCTGCGCCACCCAGCCCTCCGCTCCGCGCGCGCCCTCGGCTGCCGCGCTGACCGTCGATGTGCCCCCGGTGGCGCACCCGCAGGGCGAGACCCCGGCCTGGTGGTACCGCAGCGGCGCCGCCAAGGCCGCCGCCAACGGTGCGATGGCCGGCCAGGCCCGCAACGTGATCCTGTTCCTCGGGGACGGCATGAGCCTGACCACGGTGGCCGCCGCGCGCATCCTCGAAGGGCAGCGCAAGGGCAACCCCGGCGAGGAGAACCTGCTGTCGTGGGAACGCTTCCCGGCCACGGCGCTGAGCAAGACCTACAACACCGATTCACAGACGCCCGACTCGGCCGGCACCATGACCTCGATCACCACCGGCGTGAAGAGCCACATGGGTGCGATCGGCGTCAGCGCCGGCAATCGCAGCGACTGCGCCGACAGCCTCAACAAGGGCCTGCTGAGCTGGCTGGCACTGGCTGACAGTGCCGGCATGGCCACCGGCGTCGTCACCACCACCCGCATCACCCACGCCACTCCGGCCGCCACCTATGCGCACTCACCTGAGCGCAACTGGGAAAGCGACACCGACCTGCCCGAGCAGGCCGTCGCCGCCGGTTGCCGCGATATCGCCCAGCAACTGCTGTCGGCTTCGCGCTACGGGCGCGGCCCGCTGGTGGTCATGGGCGGCGGACGCGGCCAGTTCACCACGGTCGAGCAGCGCGATCCCGAATACGACGACCGCGTCGGCCTGCGCCTGGACGGCCGCGAC
Organism: Pseudomonas sp. GW821-FHT07E12; assembly: GCF_058986605.1. Taxonomy (NCBI): domain Bacteria; kingdom Pseudomonadati; phylum Pseudomonadota; class Gammaproteobacteria; order Pseudomonadales; family Pseudomonadaceae; genus Pseudomonas; species Pseudomonas sp. GW821-FHT07E12. Next base: position 12,643 of record NZ_JBYSVX010000017.1, read on the forward strand.
CTGGTCGGCGAGTGGAAGCAGGCGCATCCGCAGGGCGCCTATGTCTGGAACGAGGCACAGCTGCAGGCCGCGGCCGGTGCGCCGGCATTGCTGGGCCTGTTCGAGCCTGACCACATGCAGTTCGACCACGACCGCAAGCGCGGCCCGGATGGCGAGCCGAGCCTGGCCGAGATGACCCGTACCGCCGTGCAGTCGCTGGCGCGCGATCCCAACGGCTTCGTGCTGATGATCGAAGGCGGCCGTATCGACCACGCCAACCACGCCGGCAACGCCTACCGTGCGCTCGACGAGACCATCGCCCTGTCCGACGCGGTCCGCACCGCCATCGAGACCGCGCCGAAGGACACGCTGATCATCGTCACCGCCGATCATTCCCACACCCTGAACTTCGTCGGCTACCCGGTGCGCGGCAACCCGATCCTCGGCAAGGTGCGCGGCACCGGCGGTGAGGACGGCGATCGCACCCAGTACGCACGCGATCAGTTGGGCCTGCCCTACACCACGCTCAGCTACGCCAACGGCCCCGGCTACACCGGCGCCAGCAACGCCCAGCCGGCCGGGACCAAGACGTTCCCGCACTCGCCGAGCAGCGTCGACCCGGTACAGGGCCGCCCTGACCTCAGCAACGTCAACACCGAGGCGCCGGATTACATGCAGGAAGCGCTGGTCCCGACCAGTTCCGAAACCCACGGTGGCGAGGATGTCGGCATCTGGGCGACCGGCCCGGGCAGCGACGCATTCCGCGGCACGCTGGAAGAGAACGTGATCTACCACGTGATCGTGCAGGCCACGCCGAAGCTGCGCCAACGCCTGTGCACCGCCGGCACCTGCAACACCGACGGCGTACCGGTGGAGCTGCCGCAGCCCAAGCAGTTCGAGCGCGTCACCGCGCAGTAATCAGCGCGCGCCAACAGGCGGCAGCACGGATACTTCCGGCTGCCGCTTCTGTGCGGGTCTCTCGCAAAGGCAGCGCACATCCATGTGCGCGGATTCAAAGGGCGCATTCCCACAGGAGCACCGTAATATCCATGTGCGGGGGGCCTTGATGCGAGTCCCTCGCAAAAGCCCGCACATCCTTGTGCGGGGTCCTTAGTGCGAGTCCTTCGCAAAAGCCCGCACATCCGTGCGGGGTCCTTGATGCGAGTCTCACACCGAAGCACCCCACGTCCTTTGAGCCGACTCCCCGAGCCGCGATGAAATCCAGGTTCCCCGCCACGCTCGACAGCAACACCCCGATGCTGGTCGGCTTCAGTGGCGGGCTTGATTCCAGCGTGTTGCTGCATTGGCTGGCCGCCTCGCCAGCACAGCGCGCGCATGGCCTGTCCGCGCTGCACGTTCACCACGGCCTGCATCCCGACGCCGACGCGTGGAGTCAGCATTGTGAAGCGACTTGCGCCGCGCTCGGAGTGCCGCTGACGATCGTGCGCGTACAGGTAGCGCGTGACGCCGGCGAAGGATTGGAAGCTGCCGCCCGCCACGCCCGCCACACCGCCTTCGCCGAGCACCTGCAACCCGGCCAACGTCTCGCCGTCGCCCACCATCGCGACGACCAGGCCGAGACCTTCCTGCTACGCGCACTGCGCGCCTCCGGACCGGACGGGTTGTCGTCGATGGCCGTACAGCGTCCATTCGCCGCCGGCACACTATGGCGGCCACTGCTCGATGTGCCACGCGACGCATTGCTGGCCTACGCGCGCCAGCACGGATTGACCTGGATCGAGGACCCCAGCAACCAGCATCTCGAACACGATCGCAATTTCCTGCGTCACCGCATCCTGCCGCTGCTGCGCGAGCGCTGGCCGCACGCCGCCACCGCACTGGCGCGCAGTGCGGCTCTGAGTGGCGAGGCTGCCGATCTGCTCGCAGCCGGCGATGATGCTGCGCTCGATGCGCTGCTCGGCCCGCATGGCGCTCTTGATCTTGATGGCCTGCGCGAACGGTCCGCACCACTGCGCGCGCGTTTGCTGCGGCGCTGGGTCGACCGCCATCACGCACCGGCCCTTCCCGCGCAGGGTGTCGCGGCGCTGGAAGCCGAACTCGCTCATCACGCATCGGATCGCGCCATGCGCTTCGCCTGGCGTGATGTCGAGATCCGGCGCTGGCGCCAGCACCTGTACCTGCTCCGGCCGACGCCTGCCTGGCCGCCGGGCTGGCAAGCAATCTGGGACGGCACCTCCCCGCTGGTCCTGCCGGATGGCGCCACGCTGGCGCTGCACGCCGCCTCCGCCTCGCTGCGCTTCGACCGTCCGCTGCATGTACGCGTCCGCCATGGTGGCGAACGCATCGTGTTGCCGGGTCGCACGCATTCGCATTCGCTGAAGCACCTGCTGCAGGACGCGGACATACCGCCGTGGCAGCGCGCGTCGCTGCCGCTGCTGTTCGACGGGGACACACTGCTCGCCGCCGGCGACGGCATCGTCTCGGCCGAACTGCGCGATTGGCTGGATGCGCATGCGGCGTGGCTGGAATGGCGGTTCGTGGGAGGCGTGTAGCGGCCCAACCCCGGTTTTGCCTCATGGAACGCACCACCGCGGGCTCTACCCACGCCCTCTCAGCCGTCATCCCCGCGAAAGCGGGGATCCATGGACGTACGGGCATTCACAGAAGAAGTCACCCGCATTCCAGAGCCATCACCCCGCCTGCACGAAAGTCCATGGATCCCCGCTTTCGCGGGGATGACGGCTGAAGGATTACTGCGAAAGCCCCTCTGCCGCTTGCCCGCCAATTTCCGGCGTCTCCGCATTCGTGGAGATGCCGACCTACTTGGCCCGCCGCCCCGCAGCCACCGCGCTCGCCAGCCCCCCACCACCGAATTGACCCACCCGCCCGCCCGCCGCACACTTCCACGATGCCCAAGAAGTCCCCCAACGACGCCTCCCCGGTCGCCCGCTTCGAGCTGTCGCTCGAAGAGCTGGAGCAACTGGTCGAGAAAATGGAAGCTGGCGATCTGAGCCTGGAGCAGTCGCTGAGCGCTTACGAGCGCGGTATCGGCCTGTACCGGCAATGCCAGCAGGCGCTGGAGCAGGCCGAACTGCGCGTGCGCCTGCTCAGCGATCCGGCCCGGCCCGAGACTGCCGAACCGTTCGATCCGGCCGACAACGGCGCCTGATGCTGTGACCTTCGAGCTGTTCACCCGCTGGCAGGCGCATATCGAAACCTGCCTGGACGCCCATCTGCCCGATCCATCGCAAGCCCCGCAGCGCCTGCACGCGGCGATGCGGCATGCCGTGCTGGGCGGCGGCAAGCGCATGCGTCCGCTGCTGGTCTACGCGACCGGCACGCTGCTGGGCGCCGAACAAACCAGCCTCGACAGCCCCGCCTGCGCGATCGAGCTGGTGCATGCCTATTCGCTGGTGCACGACGACCTGCCGGCGATGGACGACGACGACCTGCGTCGCGGCCGCCCCACCGTACACATTGCCTTCGACGAAGCCACCGCGATCCTCGCTGGCGATGCCTTGCAGACACTCGCCTTCGAATTGCTCGCCGATGCGCCCGCCAACGCCAACCTGCGCGTGAGCTGGCTACAGACCCTGGCAAGTGCATCCGGCGTGGCCGGCATGTGCGGCGGCCAGGCGCTGGACATCGACGCCACCGGCCAACAGCAAACCCTGGCCGAGCTGGAGCGCATGCACGCCTTGAAGACCGGCGCCCTGATCCGCGCAGCGGTACGGATGGGCGCGCTGGCGGGCGGCGCCGATGCGGCCGAACTGCAGCGGCTGGACACCTTCGCCAGCGACCTGGGCCTGGCGTTCCAGGTCCGCGACGACATCCTCGACGTCGAGTCCAGCTCCGAACAACTGGGCAAGACCGCCGGCAAGGACATCGCGCAAAACAAATCCACGTTCCCGGCCCTGCTAGGCATGGACGGCGCCAAACGCCGCCTGTCGGCACTCGCCGAGAGCATGCGCACACAGCTGGCGCCCTACGGCGAATCCGCCGGCGCGCTACGGGCATTGGCACGCATGGCAGTCGAACGCGACCACTAGGCCGTATCGCCAGGCAGGCTCAGGCTGTTGCTTATGCTGTGCTGTTGCTTGTGCCGTTGCCGTTGCCGTTGCCCGTGATTTTGCCTTTGCTCTCCGCTTTTCCGGGGCCCCCATCCGCAGCGACGGAGCCAGCGGGAATAACCCGAAGGGCGACGTGCATGGATGCACGTCGTTTTCTGCCGCGGCATGGATGCCGCGTCAGAAAATCCCGCTGGCGCAGTGCACCCGTAGCGCAGCGAAGGGCGCGAGGACTGGGGCGTGCTTTCTTTGGGTTACGTTTCTTTGCACGAGCAAAGAAAGGTAACTCGCTCCGAAGGAGCGAAAGCCTTTGAAGTTGCTACTGCTACTGCTATTGCTGTTGCTATTGCTGTCACTGCAACGTCAAAACCAACAAGCAACGTCCTTAGATTCCATCACGTGGAAGTCGCTGCCCCGCCGACGCAGGGACGGTGGGATGGATCGCATGCGAAGCAAACCACCCCTCACCACCGATAACGCACACCCACACTAGCCGCCCAATCCCCCGTCACCCCCGTATACCGCTGCCGCCCAGCCTCAGCAAACGCACTCAACTGCAAACCGCGCACCGACATCGAAGCCCCCGCCGCAAACTCGCAACCACCACGGCGCCCAGGCCCCGATGCCGTGGAAATTTCGCCACCCTCCTTGGATGCGGTAATCGCCACGTCATCGCCAAACGACTGCAAGCGCAACGCCTTCAGATACAACTCGCCCTCGATCCTCGCAGCGGAGAAACGCCGGGACAGACTGGCACCCGCGCGAGCCTGGGTGACGTCGGCATCCTGCACGTCCACGCTCACACCAGTGGAGGTGACGTGCCGCTCGCCGCGCATCGTGCCGCTGGAAACGGAAATCTGTGGCGTCAGCGACCACGCATCGCCGATCGGCAGCGGCCAGCCCGCTTCCAGCGTGACCAACACCGCATCGGCCCGGGCGGTTCCCGCACTGCGACGGCCCTCACTGTCGAGCGAGCGATACTGATTGCGCAAACGGCTACCGCCGACGCTTCCCCACAGATAGGCACCCTGCCCACCGATCATCTCCGCATACGCAGTAAGCCCGGTCGAGCGGAGCTTGCCGTCGCCGCGACTGTAGTCGGCCTGGGCGCGCCCCTGCGTGGCGCTGGCACCGAGCACCAGCGAAGCCGAATCGCCCATCATGAAGCCCTGTTCGACGCCAACTGAGACCGCCTGCACGTCCTGCGTGTACTGGCGCGAATAAGCGGTATCGACACGATCGCGACCACCGGTGACGCTGACCCAGGCACTGGCGACATCATCCGCGCGTGCGCTCGCCACGTGCGCGGCGTGGGCGCGGGTCTGCTCGGCGGTACGCAGCCACAGGCTGCGCAGGCCATCGACGGCATCAGCGGCTGTCAACACCGTTTCCGACGGACGGATGGCCGGCGTATCGGTACCGCCCTCAATGCTGCCACCGCCGGTTTCCCCGCCGCTGCTCTCCTCGCCGCCGGTACTCCCGCCCCCCGTCTCTCCACCGCCGGTACTACCACCGCTATCCCCACCGCCGCTACTCCCGCCACTACCGGAGTCGCTGCCGCCACTTTCTCCACTACCACTGCCACTATCCCCACCACCGCTCCCACCACCGCCAGTACTGCCGCCACCGGTGCTTCCGCCGCCGTTGCCGATGATCTGGATACCGGTGAGCAGCACCTTGCTGCCATCGCTGGACAGCGCCAGCGTGGGTTTGTACGAAAATGCGATCAGGTCGTTCTCGTAGGTCTGCCGCCAACTGCTCTCCAGACCGGCGATGGCAGCCAGCTTCGCGGTGCCTCCGGCGGCCTGGCTGGCATCGATCACGTCCACGTCCGACAGCGCCTCGATCCACTTGCCGACCTGCAGCGCCGCATCGTTGATCCACGAGGTGTCGTCCAGCACCGGGTCGTAGACGATGCCGATGGACTGGGTACCCGTCGCGTTGAAGCTGCTGATGCCGCTGCCGAACACGATCTTGTCGGCCGCACCATTGCGGATATCGCTGAGCAGCAGGAACTTCGCGCCATCCTCCAGCGTCACCGAGCCGTTGCCGGTGGAGCTGTTGATGGTCAGCGTGCGCAGCGAATAGCTGGGAACCGAACCGGGCGCGAAACTTCCCCACGCCCCCGACATGTCCAGGATCCCGCCCGTGGCCAGGGTGAGGCCGCCGGCACCGAAATCGGCACTGATGTTGCCGGTCCCGGTCGGCTTCCAGCTCGCGCCATCCGCGAACCGCAACCAGCTCGCGCCCGAGCGATAGGTGATCGCATCGCTGCTGTCCGGGTCGACATAGCCGGTGACGTTGCCTTCGAGGAACGCATCATCGCCGGTGAAATTGATCGTGGTGGTGCCCGCGTAATCGGTGCCGGAGGCATTGGTCAGGCTGGCGGTGCTGATGTCGCCCACCAAGGCCACACGCGCCTTGCCGGCTGCATTGATGTTGATTTCGCCGGTCTCGCCATCCACCGCGGTGTTGTTGATGAGCAGCACCTTGCCGCTCCCCGTGCCGGTGGCCTCGGCATCGAGCCCGCCCTGCATGGTGATGACGCCGCCCCAGTTGTTGATCCCGAACACCGAGCAGCCGTCGCAGCTGGAATGCGCGCGCAGGTACACCGTGTCGCTGTCGGAATTGAAGTTGAGGATGCTGTTGTTGTTGATGCCGTAGGTTTCCCCGCCCGCGTTGATCGTGGCGCTGACGCCCTTGTCGAAGTTCATCGACGAGGCGCGGCCATAGATGCTGCTGATCGCGGTCGGCAGGCCGAACGGGGTGTAGTTGCCGCCCTGGTTGACCTCCACCACCACATTGCCGTGCCAGTACATGCGCGCGGTGCGATGCGTGTTGGCGATGCCCAGCGCTGAACGCGGCCCGGTCGCGGACACGTAGGCGTCGCCATCGACTTCCAGAACACCCTGGTTGCGGATGCCGAACACGGTCGAGCCGTTCGAGGTGGCATTCAAGTTCAGATTGCCGGTGATCCTGAGCCGGCTGTTGATGCCATCGTTGTAGATGCCGTGGACGTTGTCGCTCGGCCACATGCCATAGGCGGTGATGTCCGCATCGCCGTTCAACACGATGCTGCTGCGACCGCCGCCCGAGTTGTAGAGCCCCGATGTCGAGGCGCCCCGCGCCTGGGTCAGGATCGTGGTCTTGCCGTTGACCGTGACGTTGCCCTGGTACACCCACAGTCCCTGCGAATAGGCCGGGGTATAGGTCTCGATCGACAGGTCACCGTTGAACGTCGCGGCGGCCTGGTAGATGCGCACGCCGAGCGCGGCCGAACCACCTTCCGCATGCCCATCGACCGTGGTCGTAGCGTCGTCGGTGCGGGCGTAAACCGAGGTCTTGCCGTTGATCGTCAGGTTGGAGCCGCTCTCCAGGTCAATGCCGTACGCCGTACCCCATGCCCCCACCGCCGCGCGCTGGGCGGAAACGTTCAGCACGCCGGTGCCATCGCCGACCTGCAGCACTACCGGCTGTGAACCCGCCAGCTTGATGTCGTTGATGTCTTCCACCGCCGACGTAGCGGTCTTGATGCTGTCACCGTCCGCGAACGTGTAGACCAGACGGCCGCTGGCATCGGTGGAGGTGCTGTACGCGCTGTCGACACTGGCATCGCCGGTGACGGTCTGGGTGTACTCGGCCGAGAACGCCGGCTTCGGCGCCGCCATGGCCGCGACCACGCTCAGCACCGACATCGGCAATACCGCACGCCGGCGGCCCTCTTCGAGTTCGATCCGGGCGATACGCTGATGCTCGCGGATCGAGGCCTCCCACAGGGGCGGCAGCGGCGATGCGACGCGAGAGTATCGGGCGGACGACCGCGGCAGGCCGTCTCGTGCGGGTGAATTCATCGGTGTTCCCCTGATCTGCACACGAAAACTGCCCTCCCCAGGGCAGCCCGCTCAGTATGAAGCAATGCATCCGTGCGACATCAGCGGCCTGTCGTGACGCAGTTTGCAATAATGGCAATGACATGACGCAAAGCCGCAGCGCCCGTCACGCCGGCATGCCTCGAGGAATCCGCGCCGCCGCTACGCAAAGACCCGGCCGAAGCCGGGTCTTTGGGGCCAACACGTCGAGCGTGGTTGCTTACTTCACCAGACGCAGCGTCAGCGGATAGCGGTAGCTTTCGCCCTTGCTGGCCTTGATGGCGGCGATGATCGTCAGCACCAGCCAGGCGATGCCGAGCAGCCAGGCCGCAAAAATGAACAGGAAGCCGACCAGGACCACCATGAGCAGGACGCCGATGGCGTACAGCACCACCATCGTGATCCCCACGGTGATGTTGAAGTTCAACGCCTCCTTGGCCTGATCGGCGACGAACGGCATCGTGTCGCGCTTGATCAGCCAGATCACCAACGGACCGACGATCGCGCCGATACCGGTGAACAGGGCGGTCAGCGCGGACAGATGCGCAAACAGCGCCCACTGTTTCTCTTCCGCCGAGGGCACGCCGGCTACCGGCGGTGGCGGGGTAGTGATGTTTTCGAACTCGCTCACGTGATCTCTCCCTTCTCCGTTGAGGTCGCCGGCCACCGGGCATGTCGGCCGGTACAGTGAGACCTAAGATAAATCAATCGCCGCCACTTGGGGGCCTGACCCAGCCCCACAGACCGTGGCTTTCGATCCGTCCAGGGTGTGCTGCCGCATATCGCGGCAGCACATTCTTCATGTCAGTCCGACCCGAACTTCGGATTGTAGGGGCCGTACAACAACCCCGTTGGTTGACCGGTCGAGAGCAGACGCTGGCTGGCGATGCCGGCAATCTGATGGCTCTTGTCGGTGACTTGGTTCAGAACCTGATTGACCACCGCACTGATCAGCAGGCCAACCAGACCACCACCATTATTCTGGTTCTCCGCACTCGAAGCCTGTGCCTGCCCCTCCCACAGAACCGTGCCGGTACGCAGATCCACCAGTTTGGCGCTGGCCGAGACCAAGACCGTGCTGTTGACCACCTGGTAAACGGAGCCGTACTTGTCCACAGTGATGTAGAGCGCGGCATCGGCTCCGAAGATTTCGCGTAGTTTGGCTGGATCCACATTCTGCGCATCGTCAGCCACCGTGATGCCGTTCTGCTTGAACGTCTCGTACACGGGCGCCACCGGCATCACGTAATAGCCCGCTTCGGCCAAAGGCAGCGTGGTGACAGACAGTACGCTCGGCCCGGCATCGACATCCGGGACACGACTGACAGGCGGCAATACGAGGATCGAACGCGGCTTGCTAGCCTTGTAGGCGGTGTAGTCGCGAGCCGCCGGCCCAGTTGTCGCACAGGCACTCATCAGCAGGATGACGCCCACCAGGGCAACCATTTTCAGGAGTCGTTTCATGGCTGCATTCTTCACTTCTGGTACCCCTTCAGGAGGAGATCGATGTAGGTCGCCGATTCGGGGTAATGGACCTTCTCGGCCACCAGGTTTTCCTGCGCCTTGCTGTCGTTCCCGGTCTCGGCATACAGCATGCCCAGATGCGCGCGCAGCCCCGGAGGCACCGCCCGATTCGAAGCCTGCGTCACCTGCACGTCCTTCTCCAGCGCCTGGATCTGTTGCTCGGGACTTTCGCCCTTGAAATGGCGATACACCTGATCCTGGTAACTTCCCCACTGATACAGCGAGGCTGGCTGATGGGCACAGGCAGTCAGCATCAACAGGCCGCACGCCGCCAGTCCGCGCAGAGCGCGAACGCCATTGTTTTTCATGAAGAACCCTCTCCTTGTGGTTACTTGGCCGGCTTCCAGGCACCGGAATCGATGGCGGCCGTGAGGTTGTTGATAGCTTCGCGTATGGCCAGATCCAGTACCTTGCCATTGAGAGTGGAGTCGTAGCTGGAAGTGCCGCCGAAACCAACGATCTCGCGAGTGGACAGCGAATACTCCCCGCCCCCCTGCACCGAATACACCACTTCGGACGTCGCTATGTCCACCACGTTCAAGCTGACCTTGGCATAGGCCACCTGCTGCTTGCCACGCCCCAGAATACCGAACAGCTGCGCGTCGCCAACTTCCTTGCGACCGAACTCGGTGACATCGCCGGTTACCACATAATCGGCACCCTTGAGTTGCTGCACCTGTTGCTTGATCTCGGCCTCCTGCTTGATCTCGCCCATATTATCGCGGTCGAGCACGCGGAACCGATTGGTCTGCTGCAGATGCGTGACCAGGATGGTCTTGGCCTGACTGCCGAGACGGTCCGCGCCGTCAGAGAACAGCCCCCGCATAAAGGATGATCGATTGTCGAACTTGCCCACGGCAATTGGTGCACGGACTCCGGAATACGGCACACCTGCCGTCGCCACCGTCTGCGGTTTCACATTCTGGTAGCTTTCGGTTGCACAGCCGGCCAATCCAGCCAACAGTGCCAATGACACACACACGCTGATGGAGCGCTTCATTGCTATCCCCCTATCCTTGTAATGGGCAAAATAATCAAAATGCCTGCCCCTGAAAGCAAAAGAGGCAAACCACCCCCTTTGCAGCGGGCGATGCTACCTGAAAAAAATAAATGTGGTAATGGGTTGCGGCTATCGCGATTAACTATCACCGGCTTCCACAAAATGCCATCCAGCCTTCAATATCGATAACCCAGAGGCAACGACCGTCATATTTTTGACGAAAGATACCTGCGCCATAATTAATAGCCAATTTATTGACTTAATTAATCGACCAGTACCGCGCCACGCAATCCACACGACACCCACAACATCGCAAGGTGCCGTTCTATCAATGATCACAAAAGAATCCGTACACACCTGCAACGAGCATCATTGCAATGATTGGCGGTTCTACATGGCCGGCGCCCACTCCCCGGACTCAAGCCTCAGGAGTTCTCAATCGCCGCCTGCCACCATCATCTTGCCGATCAGCACAGCACCCATGCCGATATGCGAGCGCACGTCGATGTCGCTTCCCACCGCCTCGATGGCGTCGAACATGCCGCGCAGGTTGCCGGCGATGGTGATGCCGTCCACGGGGTAGCTAATGACGCCATTCTCGATCCAGAAGCCGCCCGCGCCGCGTGAATAATCGCCGGTGACGTTGTTCACGCCCTGCCCCATCAGCTCGGTGACCAGCAGGCCGCTTGGCAGATTGGCGATGATCGATGCCAGATCAACGGCATTGGCCGAGACCTGCAGGTTATGCACGCCGCCGGCATTGGCCGTGCTGCGCAGGCCCAGCTTGCGCGCCGAGTAGCTGCCCAGCACGTAGCGCTGCAGCACGCCATCGACGATCAGCGGCGAGGACTCTTGTGTGGCCACCCCCTCGCCGTCGAATGCGGTCGAGCGCAGGCCACGACGCAGGTGCGGGCGCTCGTCCATCGACAGCCACGCCGGGAACAACCGGGTGCCGACGCTGTCGAGCAGGAAGCTGGCCTTGCGGTACAGCGCACCGCCGGAAATCGCACCCAACAGGTGGCCGACCAGCGAGCGGGCGATCTCCGGCGCGAACACCACCGGGTATTCGCCGGTCGGCAGCGAACGCGGCTGCAGCCGGGCGACGGTGCGCTCGGCCGCGCGCCGGCCGACTTCGGCCGCATCCCACAGGTCCTCGCGCGCCAACGCGCTGGTGTACCAGCCGTCGCGCTGCATGCCGTCGCCCTGGCCGGCGATCAGCGCGCAGCCGATCGAATGGTGGGTGTCGCGCTCGCGGCCGATGAAGCCATGCGAGTTGGCGTAGACCGACAGGCTCCGGCTGCTGCCGAACGAGGCGCCGTCGGAATTGCTGATCCGCGCATCCGCCTCGCGCCCGGCGGCCTCGCAGGCCAGCGCGATGTCCACCGCCTGCTGGGCGTCGATCGCCCACGGGTGCCAGCTGTCGAAATCCCGCAGTTCGGTGGCCATGCGGTCCGCGTCGGCCAGGCCGGCGGCGGGGTCGTCCTCGGTGTAGCGCGCGATCGCACAGGCCTGGGCCACCGTGGCCTCCAGGCTGGCGTCCTGCAGGTCGGCGGTGCTGGCGCTGCCCTTGCGCTGGCCGAAATAGACGGTGATGGCGATGCCGCGGTCGCGGGTGGACTCGACCGTCTCGACCTCGCCCATCCGCACGTTCACGTCCAGGCCGCGCTCCTCGCTGCAGGTCACCTCGGCCTGGCTGGCGCCAAGTTCACGGGCGCGGGCGAGCAGGCGCTGGGAGATGTCGGCCAGTGCGTCCAGGCGCGTGGCGCTGTCGTCGGCGAGGCGGGTTTCGAGGGTGATCGCGTTCAATGCTTTATCCTGTAGGGGTTACGCCGCGCGCAACGCGCGGGCAGATGAATCGGAAGTGGAAAAACCATGCGCGGACGCGACGAAGACACCGGCGAATTCCTTGGCTCCAGCCGCAGCCAGAACCGGCGCGAGGCGCTGGAGGTACTGGCCCTGGGCGAGCAACTGGTGGCGCTGACCCCGGCCCAGCTCGAACGCCTGCCGATCCCCGAGGATCTGCTGCCGCACATCGCCGAGTGCAAGCGCATCACCGCGCATATCGCCCACAAGCGCCAGCTGGCGTTCCTGGCCAAGCAGATGCGCCGCGAGGACGACGAGACCCTGGAAGCGATCCGCGACGCGCTCGATGCCAACAGCGAAAGCTCGCGCCGCGAAGTGGCGGTGATGCATCGCATCGAAGCCTGGCGTGAACGCCTGGTCGACGAGGGCGACGCGGCGCTGGCCGGCCTGCTCGACGAGTACCCGAGCGCCGACCGCCAGCACCTGCGCCAGCTGCTGCGCAACGCCAAGGAAGAAAAGCTTCGCAACAAGCCGCCGCGTGCGTATCGGGAGATCTATCAGATCCTGCGCGGGTTGATGCTTCCCAAAGAATCGGAATTGGGGATTCGGGATTCGGGATTGAGTGAGGGTCAGGATTAGCGATCCGGTAAGACGCGACTGACCAACGCCGGCCGTAGCCGGCTTCGTCGCTTTTGCGAATCCCGAATCCCAAATCTCCAATCCCCGCACCTCAGGCCTGCGTGCCGCCCACGGTCAAACCGTCGATCAACAGTGACGGCTGACCGACGCCAACCGGCACGCTCTGCCCGTCCTTGCCGCACACGCCCACGCCTTCGTCCAGCGCCAGATCATTCCCGATCATGCGCACCTTCTGCATCGTCTCCGGGCCGTTGCCGATCAGCGTGGCGCCCTTGACCGGCGCGGTGATCCTGCCGTCTTCGATCAGGTAGGCCTCGGTCGCCGAGAACACGTACTTGCCGCTGGTGATGTCGACCTGGCCACCACCGAAATTGACCGCGTACAAGCCCTTCTTCACCGAGCGGATCATCTCGTCCGGTGTGTGCTGGCCGGCCAGCATGTAGGTGTTGGTCATGCGCGGCATGGTCAGGTGCGCGAATGACTCGCGGCGACCGTTGCCGGTAGGTTTCATCCCCATCAGGCGCGCGTTGAGCGTGTCCTGCATGTAGCCGACCAGGATGCCGTCCTCGATCAGCGTGGTGCACTGGGTCGGGGTGCCCTCGTCATCGACGTTGAGCGAACCACGGCGACCGTCGAGGGTGCCGTCATCGACGATGGTCACGCCCGGTGCGGCGACGCGCTGGCCGAGACGGCCGGCGTAGACGCTGGTGCCCTTGCGGTTGAAATCGCCTTCCAGGCCGTGTCCGACCGCTTCGTGCAACAGCACGCCCGGCCAGCCCGCGCCCAACACCACCGGCATCACGCCAGCCGGTGCCGGGACTGCCTCCAGGTTCACCAGTGCCTGCCGCAACGCCTCGCGCGCGAACGCTTCCGGGCGGCCGTCGGCGAACAGTTCTTCGTAACCGTAACGACCGCCGCCGCCGCTGAAGCCAGACTCGCGGCGACCGCTCTGCTCGACGATCACCTGCACATTCAGGCGCACCAGCGGACGCACGTCGGCGGCGAGTACGCCATCGCTGCGCGCGATCAACACCGTATCCACACCGCCGGACAGGCTCACCATCACCTGCTGCACGCGCGGATCGGCCGCGCGCAGGAACTTGTCGAGCCGGCGCAGCACCTCGATCTTGGCTGCGTTCTCCATTGCATCGACCGGATCGAGCGCCGGATACAGCGCGCGCGCATCACCACGCACCAGCGAACGTGAAGTGGACGCGCCACCCTCGCGCGAGATCGCCCGCGCCGAGTGCGCAGCCTCGATCAGCGCATCGCGCTGGATGTCGTCGGAATAGGCAAAGCCGGTCTTCTCGCCGGCGATCGCGCGCACGCCAACACCTTGCTCGATCGAATGCGCGCCGTCCTTGACGATGCCGTCCTCCACGCTCCAGCTCTCGCGCCGGGAATGCTGGAAATACAGGTCGCCGAAGTCGATACCCGGCCCGAGCAGGGTGCCGAAGGTGCGGTCGAGTTGGCCGGCATCGAGCCCGCCGGGAAGCAGTAGCCGCGATTCGGCCAGGGAAAGTGCGTTGTCAGTCATCTGCTCAGGATGAGGGCCGGGGCCGGTGTGCACAAGTCGATAGGCGTGAGGAGTTCCTATCAGTTGCAGGTGATGGGTGTTTTTCAGACCTCATCCCCGCGTTCGCGGGGATGAGGTCTGAAGTATTACGTGGAAGTCACTGGATCCCCGCCTGCGCGGGGACGACGGCCGGGAGCTTCCGGAGCCGCTGGACACGACGGCGAGAGCAAATTTCGATCGTCGTCCCCGCGCAGGCGGGGATCCAGCGACTTGCGACCAGGTCACACCAAAATCAGCCAATTCATCTTGCGCGGGAAACCATCTTCCCCGCGAAGATGATCTAGAACCATCAGTCGCCGCGCCCATCACCCACACCGCTATCATCCCGGCCTCCCCACCACAGACGCCGCCGGATGAAGCTCACCGCCTACGTGCTCGACGGCCATACCCTCGACATCCGCCCGGCACCGCGCGAGCGCGACTGGATGGATGCGACCGACCAGCACTACGCCTACCGCTGTCTGCCACTGGCGATCGCCAACGCGCACGGCTGGGAACTGCTGTGCCAGGGTGGTTTCCTGGCTGACTGGAATGGCGGCAACGGCCTGGACGACATCCGCCTCCACCCGCTCGGCGATGGTCCGGTACCGGCCCGTCAGCCATTTCGGCTACGGCGTGCTGACCTTCCACGTGCCCTGCCTGTTCCGCACCGACGCGGGCATCGACCTGCTGGTCACCGGGCCGCTGAACCGGCCCAAGGACGGCATCGCCGGGCTCAGCGGCATCGTCGAGACCGACTGGAGCCCGTACACCTTCACGATGAATTGGCGTTTCACCCGCCCGGGCCGGGTGCGTTTCGACGCCGGTGAGCCGTTCTGCCATCTGATGCCGCTGCAGCGCTCGCTGACCGAAGACGTACAGGCCGAATGGCGTCCGCTCGCCGAGGCGCCGGAGCTGGAGCGCTTGCATCGCGAATGGACGCACAGTCGTAGCCGTTTTCTGCAGGAACTCGGCGACCCGGCCTCGGAAGCGTCGCGGCAGAAATGGCAGCGCGGCTACTTCCGCGGCGAGACCGGCGATGCTGACGCCCCCGCGCCGGGACATCGCAGCAAGCTGCGCTTGCCGATGCTGGAGCGCGCAGACGAGCCGGAGGCATCCGCCTGACAGACATGCCGGTGCCGTAGAGCCAAGCTCGCCCGGCCGGGGCTTTACCGGGAAAGCGTCAGCCGGGCGAGCCCGGCTCTACCACTGGGGCGATGTATCGCCTCAATCTCCGCTTTTCTTGTCGGTGCGATCGGCCTGGCGATCCTTGCGTGCGTCCTGTCGATCCACAACCTCGACCTTGGGGTCCTTCCACGGCCCGGACACGTGATAGGTCTTCGCGCCGATCGCGCCCAGCGGCTTGCCCAGCACCGCGTTGGCGGCAGCGCCGACCGCAGCGCCCACCGGACCACCGGCGACCGCGCCCACCACGGTCAGCAGGTTGCCGGACTTGGGATAGACATCGACCGTCTGGTCGAAGGTCTGCTGGCGCAGGTCGGCCTGGCCGCGCATGTCGATGTCCACCGCCGGGCCTTCGATGCGCATGCCTTCGGCCTTGGCCAGGCCATCGCCGAACTGCACCTCGCCGCCGATCCGGTTGAACGCCAGGCCCTTGGAGAAGAAATCGCGGAAATCGAACATCAACCGGCGCGGCAACTGCGCCACGCTCAGCAGGCCCAGCACGCGACCGGCGCCGGGCTCCAGCTCCAGCAACTGGCCGTTGCGCACTTCGACCTTCAGGTTGCCCTGCAGCGAGGCGAGCTGGAATGCGGTCGGCGCGCCATTCCAGCCGACATTGAGTTCGACCTGACCCTCGCCGCCGCGCAATTGGCCGCCAAAAGTCAGCGCCTGCATCAGCTGCCCGAAGTCCTGGCTGTCGGCGCGCGCCGACATCCGGGTCGTCGCCGCATCGCCCTTGCCACGCCAGGCGCCGGTGATGCCGATCTTCTGCTTGTCCGAACGCAGCTGCAGATGGTCCACCTGCAGGCCGTCGGTCAGCCGGCGCGTGCGCAGCACCGCGTTGCCGAGATTCATCTTGCCGAACTGCAGGTCGGCGATGTCCAACGACAGCGGCGGGATCGTGGCCGGATCGAAATCGGCGACCGCCTTGCGCGCGGGTTCCGGCAGGGTGCTGGCGATCGGGCCAGGGGTCACCGTTCCCGTCGCGGGCGCCTGCGACGTCGCCGGTGCGACCGGGGTTACCGGCTGCCAGTGCACGGTCTTGAGGTCGCCGCGCAACACCGCGCCATCGGCGTTGGGCACGTCGAGCTCACCTGCCAGCGACGGGCCATCCAGATTCACCGTGATCGCATCGCGGACCGGGCGAAGCCGCAGCCGCGTATCCGGGAACACGCCCCCCAGCAGCAGCAGGAGATCGGCCTGCACGTCGATCTGCTGCAGCGGCATCGCCGCCTGCGCCGGATCGGAACCCCCGGAGCGCACCAGCGCGATCCAGTCCATCGCATCCAGCGACGGCGTGCGCCCGCTGACCACCAGCCCGGACGACGGTGGCCGCTCGTGCACGCTGTCGCTGCCCATCTCCACCCGCACGCCGGTCTGGTTGCCCTGGGTCGTGGCCTTGATCGCCACCAGCTTGCCGAATGCCACGTCGATGTCGCCGTTGCCGAACGGCAGCGCGACATCGACATGCGTGGCCAGCGGCTTGTCGGCCGATTTGTCCATCGGCGCCGGCAGATCGAGCGTGGTGCCGATCAAGTCCGAATCCAGGGTCAGGTGGGTGGGTTCCTCCGGCGTACCCGGCTGGACCTTCGGCAGGTCCACGCCGATCCGCCATTGCGACGTGCCATGCACATACGGCCGCAACCACTCCATCTGCGAAGCGCGATCGAACAATTCCTTGGCATCGAGCGCGGCGGCGAACTCGGCCTGGAACGCCTGCTGCGGATCCTTCACCGCATCGCCGGCGCGCAACGAGAGCTGGCCTTGCCGACCACGATGCAGGACCGCCAGGTCTTCGGCATCGAAACCATGGTCGCTGTAATGGGCGGTGCCCTGCACGCCCTCGAAGGCCAGATCCCAGCGCTTGTCGCCCAGCTTGATGCCGTCCAGGCCGACATCGCCGCGCAGGTGACCCTGCCCGTGGTTGTCGTGCAGCGGCAACAGCATGTCGAACGTGGTCCGTGCCGGACCCGCCGCGCTGAGGTTCTTCAAGGTGTCGCCGTAGGTCTTCTGCAACGGGCTGCGGCGCAGCATCTCCAGCAGCGTGCCCGCATCGCTGCGGCTGTTGGCGCGCACGTACAGCTCGTCGGTCTTGAAGTCCGGGATGCCGGCCTCGATCCGATCGACCACCACGCCAGCCAGATTGCCGTTGCCCTGCAGAGCGAAGCCGGCACCGATGAAGGCGATATCGCCATCGAGCTTGTCCATCTGCGGCCAGTCGGGCTGGAAACGGATCTCGCCATCGCGGATGTGCCCGCTCGCCTCGAAGCGACCGTCCTGCTGATCGAACGGCCAGTCGTCCAGATCACCGCTGACCAGGCCTATGCCGCCGGTGACCGTGCCATCGACCAGCGCGTTGTCCAACCACTCGATCGCCGGCTTGCTCATGGCGGAATGGATCCAGAACTTCTTCGCCACCGGCACCCGCACGTCGTCCAGCTTGGCGGCCAGATCGATGCGCGGACGGCGGCTGCCATCGCGCTGGAACCACAGCCCGCCGCGCACGTCGGCAGCGTAGTCCGAGGCCTGCACGCGCAGCGCCGGGGTCTCGATCTTCCAGCCGTCGCCTTCGCGCCATCCGACCACACGCCCGGCCAGATGCAGCTCGTGCACCACGCCAAATCCCGTCGGCCAATCGAAGCGCAGCATCGCCGACGGCTCGAACTGCAACTCCCCGCCCTGTGCGTCGCCGTCGAAGCGCCCTTGCACCCCGCTCAGGCCCGGTGAATGACCCACCGGCGCGAACGCCAGTTCGGCCAATCGCCCCTGTACCTGCAGCGCTCCGCCCTGGATGCCCGACGCGGTCAATTCGGACAGACGCAGTTGCGGACGCGCGCCGACCAGCCACTGCCGCAGGCCGGGGTCGACCTGATCACTCAGCGCCAGCGCGGCGATCACCGGCGAGGCATCCACGGCGCCGGTCGCGACCGCAAAACGCGTGCCTCCCGCCACCGCCACGCCGTCCAGCGACTGCACTTTGCCGCCGCTGCCGATGCGCAGCATCGGCACGTCCAGCCGCCAACCATCCGCGACCACCTGCCAGCGCGCGCGCGCCTGCAGGCGATCCCATGTCAGTTTCGGCCGCGTGCGCTGCTCCGGCAGCACCGCGCCTTCCAGCTGCAATGCCCGCAGATCGGCATCGACACTGACGGAGGCGACGCGGCGATCACGCAGCCGTACCCAGGCATGCAGTTCGCCCTGACCAGCACGCACCTGCACGCCGGCGGCATGCAGCAGCGGCGCCCACGCACCAAGATCGGCCGGCTCGGCTTCCAGATACGCGGTACCGTCGCCCCGATGCTGGTCGAAATCGATAACGGTCTGTACCGGCGCCCGCTGCGGATCGATCCAGGCGCGACTGCCGATCTGCAGGCGCGTGCCGTTGACCCGCAGGCGCAGATCGATCCGGGGCAGCGTGGTGTCGATTCCCAACGACGGCGCATGCACCTGCATGCGCGCACTGATCACCTGCAATTCACCGATCCGGCGCAACGACTCCAGCGGATCGCCCGCGCCGCTGCTCGGCAATCCCTGCACCGACCAGGTACCGTCGTCGGCACGCACCATCGTCAACACCGGGCCGCGCAGGCGCAGCTCGGTCAGCGAGCGCCCCGGCAGCAGGCCGGCATACATCGCCACCAGCACCTCGGCATCGCCGATGCGCACGCCGTCGCCCGGGCCGATGCGCAGTTCCTTGAGCCGCAACAGCGGGCCACGACGGGTCCATTGGGTATCGAGCTGTTCGAAATGCACCGGCTGGCCGGCGCGCTCGCTGAGCCAGGCGGCGATCTGCTGCGGATGGCGTTCGGCCAGCGGCAGCAACTGGCTGGCCGCGCCCACCACCAACGCAAGCACCACCAACCCCAGCGCACACGCATAGATCGCGTAGCGACGGGTCAGGCGGAGTCGGCGGCGCAGCGGAGTGGGCATCAGAAGCCGGGATTGGGAATTCGGGATTGGGGATGGGTCAAAGCATGCCTGCAGACAGCGTAATCCCGCCGCAACACAGCCACTTCACAGCTCTCAACCGCCGTTACGAATCCCCAATCCCTAATCCCCAATCCCTGCTTCACAACAACACCACGTCGTACTGCTCCTGCAGATACTGTTCGTCGGCCTGGAAACTGATGGTCTTGCCGAGGAATTCCTCCAGCTCGGCCACCGCCGCCGATTCTTCGTCGGTGATCCGCGCCACCACCTTGGACGAGGCGATCACCAGCAACCGCGCCGCATCGAACTGGCGCACCGCGCGGGTGATCTCGCGGAAAATCTCGTAGGTGACGGTCTCGGCGGTCTTGATCGTGCCGCGCCCGTTGCATTCCGGGCACGGCTCGGACAGCTGCCGCTCCAGGCTTTCCACGGTGCGCTTGCGGGTCATCTCGACCAGCCCCAGCGGCGAGAAGTCATACACCGTGGTCTTGGCGTGGTCGCGCGCCAGCGATTTCTCCAGCGTGCGCAGCACCTGGCGACGGTGATCCGGGCCATCCATGTCGATGAAGTCGATGATGATGATGCCGCCCAGGTTGCGCAGCCGCAGCTGCCGCGCCACCGCCTGCGCCGCCTCCAGGTTGGTGCGGAACACCGTCTCTTCCAGATTGCGCTGGCCGACGAACGAGCCGGTGTTGACGTCCACCGTGGTCATCGCCTCGGTCTGGTCGATCACCAGATAGCCGCCGGACTTCAGCGGCACCTGCTTGTCCAGCGCGCGGCCGATCTCGTCCTCGACCCCGTACAGATCGAAGATCGGGCGATCGCCCGTATACAGTTCGATCCGCTCGGCCAGCACCGGCATGTACTTGGCGACGAACGCCTGCAGCTTGGCGAAGGTCTCCTGCGAATCCACCTTCACCTTGTCCACGTCCTTGCGGATCAGGTCGCGCACCGCGCGCAGCGGCAGGCTCAGGTCCTCGTAGATCGCGCTGCACGGCGGCGCCTCGCGGCCGCGCCGTTCGACCACGTTCCAGACCCGCGACAGGTAGGCCACGTCGTCGGCCAATGCCTCGGCCGGCTGGCCCTCGGCATTGGTGCGGATGATGTAGCCATAGCCGCCATGGCTGGCCGCCAGCTCGGACACGATGCCCTTCAGGCGCGCACGCTCGGCCTCGTCCTCGATCCTCGCCGACACCCCGACCACCTTGGACTGCGGCAGCAGCACCAGGTAACGCGAGGGAATGCTGATCTGGGTGGTCAGGCGCGCGCCCTTGGTGCCGATCGGGTCCTTGACCACCTGCACCACCACGTCCTGGCCGTCACGCAGCAGTTCGACGATCGGCACCGAGGCCGGCGGTGGCGGCGGCAGTTGAGTCTCCTCGGTATCCACCACGCTGGCCGGAGCCGGCGTCGGCCGCACCACGTCGTTGGCGTGCAGGAACGCCGCGCGCTCCAGTCCCAGCTCGACGAACGCGGCCTGCATGCCCGGCATCACCCGCTGCACCTTGCCCTTGTAGATGTTGCCGACCACCCCGCGCCGCCAGCCGCGCTCGATGTGCAGCTCCTGCAGCATGCCGTTCTCGATGACCGCCACGCGGGTTTCGCGCGGGGTGACGTTGACCAGGATTTCCTCGGACATTTAGGGCCTGCTGACACTGTTGGGAAAGGCGGCCAGGAGCTGCGCCGTGTGGTAGAGCGGCAGCCCCATCACCGCGGAGAAACTGCCATCGAGCCGCACGACGAAACGCTCGGCGCCGCCCTGGATCGCATAGGCGCCGGCCTTGCCCATCGGCTCGCCACCATCGACATAGTGGGCGATCTGCACGGGAGTCAGTGTGGAGAAGGTGACCTGCGAGACCACCTCGACCAGCGCCGGCTCGCGTCGCTCCGTCACCAGCGCCACCGCGGTGATCACCTGGTGGGTGTGGCCGGACAGGGCCTCCAGCATCGCGATCGCATCGGCCCGGTCGGCCGGCTTGCCGAACACGCGCTCGCCCAGCACCACCTCGGTATCCGAGCCCAGCACGACCGCCTCAGGATCGGCACCGAGCACCTGTTGCAGCCCGGCCTGCGCCTTCTCCAGCGCGACGCGGCGGACATAGGCGGCCGGCGCTTCACCTTCACCACGCACTTCCGGCACATCCAGATCGAGCGTCTCGAAGGCCACGTCCAGGCGCGCCAGCAGTTCTTTTCTACGGGGGGACCGCGATGAGAGATAGAGCATCCGGCAAGGATAACCGGTGCCATCGCGCGCCGGATGCGCCTTATGGCGATCCCGGCCCGGCTCACAAGCGGTTCATCGTGTCATCGCCACGCTCGCGCAGGCATAAACCAAGGAGAGACGTCTATGCGCACCATCCGCCCGACCCCGCTGCTGCTCGCCCTGTGCCTTGCCACCGGAGCCGTCATGACCGCCCATGCCCAGACCGCGGCGCCCTACGCCATTCCCGCCGACGGCACCCTGCTGAACATTGCTTCCGAAGCCGAGGCCAAGCGCGTGCCCGACGTGGCGACGCTGTCGGCCGGCGTAGTGACCCAGGCCGCCGATGGCGACACCGCGATGCGCCAGAACGCGCAACAGATGGAAAAGGTCATGCAGGCGATCCGCGGCGCCGGCATCGCCGAGAAAGACGTGCAGACCAGCGGCATCACCCTGTATCCGCAGTACGTCTACAAGGAAGGCCAGAGCCCGCGCATCACCGGCTACCAGGCCAGCAACACCGTCAACCTCAAGGTTCGTGACCTGACCCGCCTGGGCAAGGTGCTGGAAGTACTGGCCTCGCAGGGCGCCAACCAGATCAACGGCCCCAGCTTCGAGATCGACAAGCCCGAACCGGTCTACGACGAGGCCCGCATCGCCGCGCTGAAACAGGCCCAGACCCGGGCCGAGACCTACGCCAAGTCGCTCGGCTTGCGGGTCCGCCGCATCGTCAGCATCTCCGAAAGCCGCGGCGGCGGCGGACGCCCGATGCCGGCGATGCGGATGCAGGCGATGGCGGCCGATGCGGCGAGCCCACCGGTATCCCCGGGCGAAACCAGCCTGTCGATCAACCTGGATGTGACCTTCGAGCTGGGCAAGTAAACGGCCCGTCGGATCGTGTGACCGGAAGCGGCGCCATCAGGCGCCGCTTCTGTTTTGAGTCCCGCCGCGCGCTTTCCAGAACGCCAGCCAAACGGCGGGCAACACCCCGATGCGCTTGCCGTCACGTCGCACCATGATGCAACTGCCCCCGCAGGATTCACGGGGCGCCCGTTGCTGCTTCCTTTCCGCAGGTCCTTCCTGGAGGTGGAATCATGGTTCGCACGCAGTCTGCGCCGGGCATTCCCGGCATCGATCCTTCCCGCGTCCTCGCCTTCAGCACCGTCATTGCGCTGCATGTGCTGGCGTTCGTGCTGCTCATCGCGCCTCTGTCCTACCGTCCGGTCACCACGACACCGGAACGTACCGAGCGCTGGCAGCTTCCCGAACTGCTGCCGACGCCTCCACCGCCCCCGCCGCTACCGGTGCAGCCGCAACAGCAGCGCACAGCCCCGGCGCCCACGCCGGTCCCCGTCACCATCAACGCGCCGGTGCAGCAACCCGCGATCGAAACACCTGCCATCGATGCGCCGCAGGTCATGAGCACCGCACCGACCACCGTCGAGCCCGTGGCGCCTTCCATCGCACCGCCCGTTGCCGGCATCCAGTTGCAGTACCTGTCCGCCCCGCCGCCGCCCTATCCGCGTCCGGCGCTGAAGGATCGACTGACCGGGACGGTCGTGTTGCGCGTGCTGGTGGGCGTGGATGGACGGCCGCTGGACGTGTCGGTCGAGTCCAGCAGCGGCCATCGGATACTTGATCTGGCCGCACGCAATCAGGTGCTGAAGCAATGGCGCTTCAAACCGGCGATGCAGGATGGACGCGCCTCGCAGGCCTATGGCTTGGTGCCGATCGCGTTCTCGCTGGACTAGGACGGTCTCGCAGGAGCGAATGGGCTACCGGAACTGCCCCGGTCGCGACTGAAGTCGCTCCTACGATCCCGATGATGTGCCCGCTGCACCGCGAGTACGGATCTCGTCACCCACCGGAGTAAGAGTCCCCTTTGTTAAGGGGGCGCGCCGAAGGCGCGGGGACAGGATGCCTGAGCTCCACCCGTATCACCGGGAGCTTCAGCCCCGGTGATACGGGTGGTTGGCCAGCATCGCCGCGGCACGGTACAGCTGTTCTGCGACCACCAGCCGCACCAGCATGTGCGGCAAGGTCAACGGCCCTAACGACCACAACTCGGAGGCCGCGGCCTTCACGTCGGGTGCGTGTCCTTCGGGACCGCCGATCAGGAATGCCAGATCGCGCCCCTGCCCGCGCCAGTGCTCCAGACGCTGTGCCAGTTGCTCCGAACTCAGCGGCCGGCCGGGCACGTCCAGCGCCACCACGTACGGGTTCTTCGGCAGCGCGGCGAGTACGCGCCGGCCCTCGTCCTCGATCGCCCGTTGCGGATCGCGGCCCTTGCCACGCAGGCCCGGTTCGATTTCGACCAGCTCCAACGGCAGCCAATGCGAAAGCCGCTTCTGGTACTCGGAGAACCCCTGCGCCACCCAGGCCGGCGCGCGCTCGCCGGTGGCGATCAATTTCGCTTTCACGGCTGCGCTACCACGGCTGGCCGTCGAATCCGCTGCTCAATGCATCCCTGTGTTCGGCCAATTGACGCTGCTGCTTGAGCCAGCGTTTGAAGATCGCCGGCGTCCGCAGCTCGTACAGATCATCTTCGATGTGGTGAATTTCGCTGGTGAGTTCGCGTTTGGTCCGCGCCAGCACCGCATCCAGCCGTTTGGGATCGAGCCGGTTGCCACCGAACAGGCCGTAGTCGGCGCGGAAGGATTCCTCCACCTGCACCAACTCGTGCTCGATCTCCTTGAGCTGCCGGCCCAGATCCTGGTTGTACTGTTTGACGCGGTCCTCGCTCATCTGCTGCATCTGCTCCGGCCGCAATTGCCCGATCTCCAGTTGCAACTCGATCAGCGCCAGCAGGTTGCCCGCGCCATACGCCTGGTTGACGCGTTGCATCAGCACGGTCTTGCGCTCGCGCTCGGCCGGATCGGGCTCGCGGTCTGGATGCAGCGCGGTCGCCAGCTTGCGATACAGCTCGCGCAACGGTTGCGGCGGCGATGGAGCAGCGTCCTCGGCCGGCTTCTTGCGCTTCGCGCGCCGGGCCTTGGCGCGCTCGTCGCGCTGCTGCTCATGCGCTTCCCGCTCCTGCTCGTGTTCGCGCAGTCGTTCGAAAAGCGCCTCGGCCGAATCGAAGTTCTGCATTTCATCCGGATCCAGGCCGAAAAAATGCGCCGCCACGGCCTGTCGGATCAACTGGTCGGACTCGGTCATTTGCCTGTCGAAACCGACATCGCTGTGGCGGTCGTAGATGTCTTTGACATCCGCCCCTCCCTGCTGGACCAGCGGACCGGCCAGTCCGCGGATCAGTTCGGACAGGAACGCGCGCTCGGCCTTGCCGAGCTTGTAGGTGGCGTGGGCATGATCGAGCAGGTGCAGCAGTTCCAGGTCGAGTTCGGCACGGCGCCGGAACAGCGGTACGGCCTGCTCGTGGTAGCGCTCGCGCCAGCGCGGCAGCGCATCGCCCCAGGCGTGCAGCCGCCCCCGGCAATCCTCCAGCCGCTTCACCAGGCTGTTGAAGCGTTTGCGGGCGGCCGAAAGTACCGGCTGCGGGCCCGAATCACTCGACAGGCGAACCTGCGACGCCGCCTCGAGGCCTCTCTCAGCCGGCAACGTCTTCATCGTCCGAGGGCGGCTGGTCGCCGACCGTCCACAACCGCTCCAGTGCGTAGAACTCACGCACGCGCGGCAGCATCACGTGGACGATCACGTCGCCCAAGTCGACCAGCACCCATTCCGCCTCACGCTCGCCTTCCACGCCCAGCGGCATCACGTCGAGCTTCTTGGCGAAACGCACCACTTCGTCGGCGATCGCCTTGACGTGGCGGGTGGAGGTACCCGAGGCGATCACCATGTAGTCGGCGACGCTGGACTTGCCGCGTACGTCGATCTCCACCACGTCCTTGGCCTTGAGTTCCGCGACGGCCTCGCGGACCGTGGCCAGCAGGACCGGCAGTGGCGGCGGCGGGTTGGGAAGGGAGGTCTTGATGACTTGGGCTTGACTGGTCAAAGCGGTAGTGACTCGATGGGATGATGCGAATTATAGGCAACTGGTCGTCTCGGCGCTTTCAGACGCCGTCGCCCCGGTACAGGCGGTGCTCTTCGATGTAGCGGGCGACCGTGGCCGGCACCAGATCGTGCCAGGGCTCGCCGGCGGCGATGCGATGTCGAACCTCGCTGGCCGATTCCGGCTGCAGCGGCTGGCGCAGGCGCCAGATCAACCCGGCCGGCCGCGTCGCAAGCTCGGCCGCATCATCGGCCCAGCACGTGGCCAGATGGGCCTGCACGACGTCCGGCAGCGCGATGTCCAGCGCGGCGCCCCGGCGTTCGGCCACCACCAGATGCGCCAGCCCGGTCAGTTCGCGCCAGCGATGCCAGCTGTCCAGCGACAGCAGGCTGTCGGCGCCCAGCAGCCAGGCGATCGGCGCCTCGGCGCCGAGTTCGTCACGCAGTTCGACCAGGGTATCGATCGTGTAGGACGGGCGATCGGAGTGCCTGGCGCGTTCGAATTCGCGTCGATCCAGCACCAGCCCGGTCTCGTCGGCCAACGCCAGTTCCAGCATCCGCGTGCGCTGGACGGCATCGGCGCCGGGCGGCACGCGGTGCGGCGGATCGGCGGCCGGAATCAGGTTCACCGGCACGCCCAGCTCATCGCGCGCGGCACGGGCAATGGCCAGGTGGCCATCGTGGACCGGATCGAAGGTGCCGCCGTAATAGAGGTGGAGCGAGGGGCCGGGGACCCGGGTCCCGGGTCCCGGAAGATCAACCGCAGCAACGGGGCTGCCGAGCATGCGCTTTTGCCGGGTCCCCGGTCCCGGGTCCCGGGTTCCGGCCTGCCCTCCAGCCATCACGCCACCAGCAACCTGACCGCCCGCGCCTCGGCCACCGCGACCAGCAGCCGCTCCAGCGCGACCCAGACGTCGCCGTCGCCGCGGCCCTTGGCGATGCGGTCGACCTTGCCGGCCTCGACGACGAAGCGCTCCCAGCGGCGCGGTTCGGCGTGGCGCTGCAGGGCACGCTTGAATGGCGCCTGGCGCGATTCCCAGATGCCCTGCCCCTTCATCTCGGCGGCGAGGTTGCCGCCGCGTGCCTGCACCTTGGCCAGCGCGGCGGTGCGCACCAGTTCCTTGATCAGGATCGGCATCAACGCCGCCGCGGCCTCGCCCTCGGCGCGCAGGCCCGCCAGCATGCGGATTACCGCGGTCGGCTGACCGGCCAGCATCGATTCGGCAAGCCGGAACACGTCGTACCGCGCCGCGTCGGCGACCAGCGACTCCATCGCCGCGG
Organism: Pseudomonas sp. GW821-FHT07E12; assembly: GCF_058986605.1. Taxonomy (NCBI): domain Bacteria; kingdom Pseudomonadati; phylum Pseudomonadota; class Gammaproteobacteria; order Pseudomonadales; family Pseudomonadaceae; genus Pseudomonas; species Pseudomonas sp. GW821-FHT07E12. The sequence goes on from NZ_JBYSVX010000017.1 coordinate 39,584, forward strand.
CATCGAGCGTCTCGCCCTGTGCCAGCAGCGCCAGCTTGTCGATCTCCTGCGCGGCGGCCAGCAGGTTGCCTTCCACGCGCTCGCTCAGCCGCTGCACGGCTTCGCCGTCGGCACGCAGGCCCTTGCTGCGCAGGCGCCGCTCGATCCAGTCCGACAGTTCGTGCGGCTTGATCGCCCATGCGACCGCGATCGTGCCGATCCGCGCAATCGCGTCGGCCCATTTGCCGTGATGGGACTTGCTCCATTCGTTGGCGGTGATCAGCAGCACCACGTCCGGCGGCGGGTTGGCGCAGAAATTCGCGATGACCTCGGCGCCGTCCTTGCCCGGTTTGCCGCTGGGCAGGCGCACTTCGATCAGGCGACGGGCGCTGAACAGGCTGGGCGCGTTGAAGCTGGAATCCAGGTGGTTCCAGTCGAAGTCACGGCCGTCGGCATCGAACACCTCGCGCTCGCCGATGCCTTCGGCACGGGCGCGGGCGCGGATGGCATCGGCAGCTTCGAGCACGCGCAGCGTTTCGGGACCTGCGATGAGATAGACCGGCTGCAGCGGCTGCGAGGCCGGCTGGGTGGCTAGCTGTTCCGGACGCAGTTCCATAGGGCTCCCGCAGACGCCGGCACAGGCCGGCGCACGCTCACTTGACCGGCTCGGCCGGCGTGCTGGCGGCCGGCGGCGGCGTACCGGTTTCGATCGGCAGCCCGTTCTTCAGGCGTGCGCGCACGACGCTGTCGACACGGCGCAGGATCGAGGCGGACATGTCGCGGCGCAGTTCGGTGGCCAGCATCTCGCGCTCGGTTGCGGTACCGGTGGCGTCGGTCGGCGGCGCCACGTAATCGCGCGACATCTCGATCACCTGCTGCGGCACCACGACCGAGCCATCGGACCCCAGCATCGTGAAGATCACCGCATAGCGCAGGCTGTACTCCTGGGCACGGCCTTCGGCGTCGATCGCGATCGGCAGGTCGCCCCAGCGTTCGGAGAGCACGTTCAACTGGGCGAAGCCGGTCTTGGCATCCTTCTCGGCCAGCGTCGCGCCGGAGGCGATCAGGCTGCGGCTGAGCAGCTTGACCAGTTCGCTGTACGGAGAGACCGAGGTCACTTTCACCGCCGCTACGTCGGGCGGCAGGGCCAGCTTGCTGCGCAGGTGGAAACCGCAGGCGGTCAGTCCTGCGAGCAGGACCAGGGCGATGAGGGGTCGGATCATGGACACAGTCTGGATGAGCGGGCCGGGAGCGGCAACAGGGAACAGCGCTTCAGCCTGCCCGAAGTCGCGTGAACGCGGCTTGAGACGATTGCGCTGGACTGTCTTTCACGAAAGTCTCCGGGTCCCCGCCTGTGCGGGAATGACGCTGGGATTTGCTGATCTGTTGGTCTGTGGGAGGGACTTCAGTCCCGACGGGCTCTGCCGGCAAAGCGTCGGGACTGAAGTCCCTCCCACAACAGGCCAGTTACCTGGGGATGGCCTGACCACGAACCCAGCCCCCAAAAGCTTGGGGGAATCCGCGCACGGCACCGACAAGGGGCGCTGCAACACATGTGGCAACGCAGATCACGAACGCGTTGTCACGCGCCCGCGAGGCGAACCATCCGGAACCCGCTTCGGCCCCCGCAACATCGTCGCGGCTATGCCGCGACGATGTTGACGATCTTGCCCGGCACGATGATGACCTTGCGGATCGTCAGGCCTTCCAGGAACTTGGCGGCGTTCGGCTCGGCCTTCGCCAAGCCTTCGACCTGGTCCTTCGGGGCATCGGCAGCGACCTCGATGGTGCCGCGCAGCTTGCCGTTGACCTGCACCGCCAGGGTCAGCGCATCCCGTACCAGCGCCGCCTCGTCCGCCACCGGGAACGGCACGTCCTCCAGCAGGGTTTCGGCGTGACCCAGCGCCTGCCACAGGGTGTGGCTGGCGTGCGGGGTGATCGGGTTGAGCAGCAGCACCATCGCTTCCAGCGCTTCCTGGCGCACGGCGCGGCCCTGTGCACTGGCGTCGTCGAACTTCGCCACCGCGTTGGACAACTCCATCACCGCGGCGATCGCGGTGTTGAAGCTGTAGCGGCGGCCGTAGTCGTCGCCGACCTTGCCGATCGTCTCGTGGGTCTTGCGGCGCATCGCCTTCTGTCCGGCATCCAATGCGGCGACATCCAGCGCCGGCACCGTTCCGTCGCCGACATGCTTGTGCACCTGCACCCACAGCCGGCGCAGGAAGCGCGCCATGCCATCGACACCAGCCTCGTTCCACTCCAGCGACTGTTCCGGCGGTGCGGCGAACATCGAGAACAGGCGCACGGTGTCGGCGCCGTACTTGCCGACCATCGCCTGCGGATCCACGCCGTTGTTCTTCGACTTGGACATCTTCTCGGTGCCGCCGATCACCACCGGCTGGCCGTCGCTCTTGAGCACCGCGCCGATCACGCGCGCCTTGTCGTCACGCTGCACGTCGACATCGGCCGGGTTGATCCAGTCCTTGGAACCGTCGGCGTTCTGGCGATAGTAGGTATCGGCGATCACCATGCCCTGGGTCAGCAGGTTGGTCGCCGGCTCGTCGCTGTCCACCAGCCGCGCGTCGCGCATGAGCTTGTGATAGAAGCGGAAATACATCAGGTGCAGGATGGCGTGCTCGATGCCGCCGATGTACTGGTCCACCGGCAGCCAGTAGTTGCCGCGCTTGTCGACCATGTCCTTGGCACCCGGCGAGGTGTAGCGCGCGTAGTACCAGCTCGACTCCATGAAGGTATCGAAGGTGTCGGTCTCGCGCTCGGCCGGCTTGCCGCATTCCGGACAGGTGGTCTTGCGCCACTCCGGATCGGTCTTGATTGGCGAGCCGGTACCGCTGAATTCCACGTCCTCCGGCAGCACCACCGGCAACTGGTCTTCCGGCACCGGCACCGCGCCACAGCTGGCGCAGTAGATCACCGGGATCGGGCAGCCCCAGTAGCGCTGGCGGCTCACGCCCCAGTCGCGCAGGCGGTAGTTGATCCGGCGCTGGCCCTGGCCCTTGCGCTCGAAGCGCTCGGCAAGGGCCTCGAACGCGCCCTGGTAGTCCAGACCGTCGAACTCGGCCGAGTTGATCAGTTCGATGTCGCGGGTCTTGTCGGTATACCAGTCGCGCCATACGCCCGGCTCCCAGGTCCGCTCTTCGTCGTTGCGGGCGTCCTTGAGCGCGATGACCTGGCGGATCGGCAGCGCGTACTTGTTGGCGAAGGCGTGGTCGCGCTCGTCGTGGCCGGGCACCCCCATCACCGCGCCGGTGCCGTAGCCCATCAGCACGAAGTTGGCGACCCAGATCGGCACCTGCTCGCCGGTGACCGGATGCACCGCCTTCAGGCCGGTGTCCATGCCGCGTTTTTCCTGGGTCTCCAGTTCGGCTTCGGAAACGCCGCCCTTCTTGAGCTCCTCCAAGAATGCGGCCAGCGCCGGGTTGGCAGCAGCGGCCTTCAACGCCAGCGGATGTTCGCCGGCGATCGAAACGAAGGTCACGCCCATCAGCGTGTCGGGACGGGTGGTGAACACGCGCAGCGGTTCGAGCGTGCAGCTCCCCGGATTGACCACGTCGAACTGGATTTCCAGGCCTTCGGAACGGCCGATCCAGTTGCGCTGCATGGTCTTGACCGATTCCGGCCAGCCATCCAGCGTGTCCAGACCGTCCAGCAGTTCCTGGGCGTAATCGGTGATGCGCAGGAACCACTGTGGGATCTCGCGCTTCTCCACCAGCGCGCCGGAGCGCCAGCCGCGGCCGTCGATGACCTGCTCGTTGGCCAGCACGGTCTGGTCGACCGGATCCCAGTTCACCACCGCGTTGCGACGGTAGGCCAGGCCCTTGCGCATCAAGCGGGTGAACATGCGCTGCTCGTGCACGTAGTACTCGGGCCGGCAGGTGGCGAACTCGCGCGACCAGTCGATCGCATAGCCCAGCGACTTGAGCTGGCTGCGCATGTGATCGATGTTCTTGTAGGTCCACTTGGCCGGCGCGGTCTTGTTCTTGATCGCGGCGTTCTCGGCGGGCAGGCCGAACGCGTCCCAGCCCATCGGCTGCAGCACGTTGTGGCCGGTCATGCGCCGGTAGCGGCTGATCACGTCGCCGATGGTGTAGTTGCGCACGTGCCCCATGTGCAGCGCACCGGACGGGTACGGCAGCATCGACAGGCAGTAGTACTTGGGTTTCTCCGAATCCTCCTTGACCTCGAAGGCCTTGGTGGAGTCCCAAAACGACTGGGCGGAGGATTCGACCTGCTGCGGGTCGTAGGCGGTGGTTTCGGCGGAGGACATGGAGGCGGTCGGCACGCGGGACTGCGCAAAGCCGCAAAGGGTACCGCAGCGCAGCAGGGCACTCCACTCGCGTCTGCTGCCGGGCGGAGCCGGCCGACGCCGCCAGCGACGCCGCCGATCGACCCGCTTCCATGTCGCAGAGGCTGCCCCAGCAGCCTCCCGAGGGGATCAGCAGGCCGCCGTCACACGGCGGTTCCGCGCGGCTGCGGCCACATCCAGGCCGCCAAAGCCCACCAGCCGGCCCAGGCCAGGAATGCCAGCCGCTGCGCCAGCGGCGCCGGCAGCCAGGGGCCCGGCGGCAGGAACGAAAGCAATGCGACCAAGGTTGCCGCCAGCAGGCTCAGCGCACCCAGCAGGGCGCCACCGGGCTGATGCCGCAGCCACAGCCCCCACAGGCCGGCACCGGGAATGAAGGCCAGCGCCCACAACAGCCAGGCCGTGGCGTGGTATTGGCTGGCGCGGCTGTCCAGATCGATCGGATCCAGCGGCAGCAGCCCCATGCCGCAGAAGGCCAGGCCCGACAGCAGCAGCAATTGCAGGCCGATCCGCTGCATGCGGTCGTGACCTGCGGCCAGCAGACCGGCGGCTGCAGCCACCGCCAGCAACCCGGGAAGCACGAAACCCAGCGCCGAGAACGCCTGGGCGTGGGCAATCCCGGTCGCCCCCAGCAACGCGACCGGATATTTCCACTGCGAGTAGCCAGGCAGCGCCATTCCGAAGCCGACCACGGCCAGGACCAGACTCACCGGCACCAGGCTCCCGGCCCAGCGCGCCCACTTCGCGACATTCGACACCCGGCATCTCCACACGGCCGCCGCCCGTGCCACCCGGTGTGGTGGCACTTCGCCACGTCGGCCAAGGCGAGCATTCTCGCCGCTGCGGGGGCCGTAGTGAATCCGCGCTGTGGAACTAGATCGATACGTCCGAACCGTCCTAATGCGCGATGCCGGTGATCTCCACCCGGCGATTGGGCGCCAGGCACTCGATCACCGCGCGGCTGCGTCCGGCCGGGCACTCGGCCACCGGCTGGGCATTGCCGCGTCCCTCGGCGCGAATCGCTTCGGCCGGTATGCCCTGCCCGATCAGAAACGCCCGCACTGCCTGGGCACGATTCTGCGAGAGCTTCAGGTTGTAGCTGTCACTGCCGATGCGGTCGGTGTAACCGATCACCACCACGTCACGGACGCCGCGCGGGTCGCCTCCCTGCTGCACCAACTGCCGCAACCGCTCCTGCCCGGCCGGCTTGAGCACGGCGCTGTTGAAATCGAACAGCGCATCGGCCTGCAACCGCAATGGTGCCGCCGGTGGCGGCGCCGGTGGCGGTGGTGGTGCCACCGCCTGCGGAGGTTGCAGCAAGGCACTGCATTCGGCCGGCTTCCAGGACTGGCTCTGCGCGATGCCCTTGGCATCGAACACGATCCGGAACTGGCAGCGTACCGGCTCGGCGCCAACGCTCGCGCGCAGGTTGAACAGGTAGTTCCAGTCGCGCACGCCCCACAGCTTTTCATTGAAGTGGGGCGCACCCAGCAACGCCAGGATCTGGTCCTTGTTCATTCCCGGCGCGTACTGGCGCAGGTCGTCGAGATTGACGAAGGTGCCACCGCGTGGATAAGCGCGATCCGGGTTCGGAAAACCGTCCCCATCCGCCCCTATGGTCCTGCACCCACCCAGCCCCAGCGCCATTCCCGCCGCCAAGCCCCATCCAACGAGCTTCACTATCGCTTTCATGACCTCACCCCTTGAGTCACATCGTCATGTGTGGTTTGCCGGCATCACCACTGGATGCCGGCACCGATCGAAACGCCACCCTGTCCGCGGGTGTTGGTCGAGCCGCTGACCTTGTAGATCCAGCGTCCGCCCTCGGTAATGCCCGACAAACCGACCGCAAAGCCCGATTCGCCGCTGAAAGTGCCGCCGGCAATCGAGGCCATGCTGCGTCCGGCCTCGGAGGGCTGCGGCAGAGCCGCCATCGCCATCGCCGAAGCCACGCCCGCCGATGCCTTGTTGTCGAGCCTGCGCACGGACTGATCGGTGTAGCCCTTCGACCAATCCATCGCATCGGCAAGCCCGGCATTGAGCTGCCCGAGGTTGACCGCGTCGGTGTTGGCCGTACCGGCCGCGATGTTGTGGAGGGTGACCGTGCTGCTGGCCTGCCCCATCGTCACGCTGCTGTAGTTGGTGCTGCCATCGCTGTTGGTGTCATAGCGCACCGATCCAGCCTGCGACGCCTGCAGTTGCGCGACGTTGACCGCATCGGTGGTCGCCGTGCCCGCAGCGACATTGGTGATCTGGCGTTCGGCACCGCTGCTGCCGACCGACACGGTGTTGGCACGATTGGCCACCGAGTTGGCACCCAACGCCACGCTGTTGGCCGCGGTGGCCGAAGCGGTGTCACCCAACGCCACGCTGCCGCTGCCGCTGGCGCTGGACGCGCCACCGATCGCCACCGAATCCGAACCGGTTGCCGCTGCGGCCGCCTTGCTCGAATTCACCGAGACGTACTCGTTGCCCGTGGTCTGGATGTTGTCGATGCGCTGGTTGATGTTGGTCAGCGAGCCATCCACCGCGGAGAACGCCGAGCCCACATCGCCATAGGTCGCGGTGGTGGTGGTGCCGTTGGTGCTCACCGAGGTGATCTGGTACTGCGGGCCGGTCCAGGTGCCGGTGGTGCTGTCGTACTGAGTGCCAGCACCGAGATACTGGGCCACCTGCGTGTTGGTCCCATACAGCTGGCTGCCGTTGATCGCATCGGTGCTGCCGGACGCCACTGCGCCGTCGGCCACATTGGAGATCGTCACCGGCGGGATGGCGGCGGCAGCCGTCATCCTGTCTCCCGAGCTGCTGGCCGGCGCGCCGAGGGTCACCCGGGTGTAATCGACGCTGCCGTCGCTGTTGGTGTCGTAGCGCACTGCACCGGCCTGCGAAGTACTGATCGAGGCTTTGAGCTGAGCGACGTTGACTGCATCCGTGTCCTCGGTACCGGCAGCGAGGTTGGTGATCTGACGCTCGGCACCGGCACTGCCGACCGAAACGGTGTTCTCGCGATCCGCCACCGAGCCAGTCCCCAAGGCCACACTGCCGCCGGCCGTGGCCGAAGCGCCACCGCCCAGTGCGATGCTGCCGGTCGCCGTGGCCGAAGCCGCGTCGCCCATCGCAACACTGCCGTCACCACTGGCCTTCGCCTCCGGCCCGACCGCGATCGCATCGGTACCCGTCGCCGAAGCGGCTCCCTTGGTCGAATTCACCGACAGGTACTGACTGCCGCCGCTGCCCTTCTGCACGTTCTCCAGCGATGTGCTGATCGCATCGAGCGCGCTGCCGACGTTGTTGTAGTTGCCGGACGTGATCGTGCCATCGGTACCGATGTTGTTGATGACGTACGTCGGTGCGGTCGGCACGCCATTGGCATCCACGGTCGAACCACCGCCGAGATGCAACGCGGTGCCCTGCGCCAGCGCGTACAACTGCGCACCGTTGATCGCCTCCAGGCTGGTGGACGAGACCACGCCGGCGGCAAGGTTGCCGATCACCGTGGCGCTGCCGGAGCCGGCCAGGCCGAGGGTGATGCTGTTGTAGTTGACGCTGCCATCGGCATTGATGTCATAGCGCACCGAACCGGCCTGCACGCTCTGCAACTGACCGACATTGGCCGCATCGGTGAGCTCGGTACCCGCGGCGACGTTGGCGATCTGGCGCTCGGAACCGACCGCACCGACCGACACCGTGTTCGCACGATCCGCCACCGCTCCCGACCCCAGCGCCACGCTGCCTGCAGCGCTGGCGACGGCGGTTGGCCCGATCGCCACCGCATCGGTACCGGTCGCGGATGCCGCCGCGCCGGTGGAGAACACCGACAGGTACTTGAGATCGCCATCGGTGATGTTGTCGATACGCGTGTTGAGGTTGGTCAGCGAACCATCCACTGCGTCGAACGCCGAGCCGACGTTGCCGTAGACCGCGGTGCTGGTGCTGCCGTCCACGTCTACCGAGGTGATCTGGAACTGCGGCGCAGTCCATAGACCCGTGACCGAGTCGTACTGCGTACCGGCACCGAGGAAGTCGGCCAACTGCACATGCGTCTGGTACAGCTGCGCGCCGTTGATCGCTTCGCTGCTGGTCGGTGCGATCGCGCCGGCCGCCAGGTTGCTGATCACGGTACCGGTGGTGGCACCGGCCGCGCCCAGGGTCACGCTGTTGTAGTTGGTGCTGCCGTCGCTGTTGGTGTCATAGCGCACCGAGCCGGCCTGCGACGTCTGCAACTGCCCGACGTTGACCGCATCGGTGGCCTGTACGCCTGCAGCGACATTGACGATCTGCCGTTCGGAACCGACCGCACCGACCGACACGGTATTGGCGCGATCGGCCACCGAGGCCGAGCCCAGCGCCACGCTGCCGGCTGCGGTCGCGACGGCCGTTGGCCCGACCGCCACCGCATCGGTACCCGTCGCGGATGCCGCTGCACCGGTGGAGAACACCGACAGGTACTTGAGATCACCATCGGTGATGTTGTCGATACGCGTGTTGAGGTTGGTCAGGGAACCATCGACCGCACCGAACGCCGAACCGACGTCGCTGTAGGTGCCGCTGGTGGTACCGCCGGTGCTATCGATCGAAGTGATCTCGAACTGCGGCGCGGTCCACAGACCCGTGGCCGAGTCGTACTGCGTGCCGGCGCCGAGGAAATCAGCCAGCTGCACGTTGGCTGCATACAGCTGTGCGCCGTTGATCGCCTCACTGCTGGTCGCCGTGACCGCACCGGACGCCAGATTGCTGATCACGGTGGGCGCGGTGGCCGTGGCTCCGCCAAGGGTGATCTTGGTGTAGTCCGGGTTGCCCGAGGCATCCTTGTCGTAGGTCACTGCGAACAGATCTGATGTATTGATCAAGTCGATCGCTCCCTGCAGCTGCGCGACGTTGACTGCATCGGTGCCCTCGCTACCGGCAGCAACATGGGTGATCTGCCGCTCGCGCCCGGCCGAACCCACCGCAACCTCGCCGATCGAGGTCTGCGGTGCGGTCAAGCCATAGGCGGTGTAGTTGTCCTGGCCACCGCGGGCGGCGTTGGACAGGTAACCCAGCGCGACGGTATTGGCCTTGTCGGAGGTCGCACCGGCACCGATCAGCGTCTGCGCATTGGCAGTGCCGTTGGCGCTGTCGCCAATCACCACCGAGTGACCAAGACGCGCGTCATAGTCTGCGGTCGGAACGCCAGTGGGGTTGTTCGGATCGTTGACGCCGGCGCCCGGGAAGGCCTCGTTGGCGTCCTGCAGCGCCAGCTTGTGCGTTGCATTGGTGCCGATCACCACTTCCTTGGAACCGTTGGAGTAAGCACCATCGCCGATCAGCACCTGGTAATCCTGCGCGGCGTTGACCGCCCAGCAGTCCGCGGTGACCACGCCCAGCACGTTCACGCACTTGCTCGCCCAGGCCGGAGCCGAGTCGGGCAGCAGCAGCCCAAGCAGGCCGTTCGGATCACCGTTGTTGATGTTGTAGATGTAGCTGTCGGAGGTGACGCCGCCGAGCAGCGTCATGTGTGAATTTCCACCAGTGACCGCGCCACCCAGCCCGTTCAGCAGCGTACCCACCGGGCTCAGGTTGACCACCGGAATGCCCAGCACGCTGACGCTGGAGTACGTCTGCACGACATTGGCGCTACTGACGGTCAGATCGCCGTTGCGCACGTAGCCGTCGCCGCCCAGCAGGTTGTTCAAGGTCGGGCTGAGCAGTCCCCCCAACGAACCGGTGAAGCCGCCGGTGCCGATGATCAGGCCCGGGCTGCCCACCGGTGCCGGCACCGTGGGTGCGGCGGCAGGGGTAACCGTTGTGCCGCTACTCGAAGACGACAGGTTCAACACGTTCTGCACCGTGCTGCCCAAGCCGTTGCCGATGCTGCTGACCGTGCCCGCCAGGGTAGTACCGACACCCGCGATGCCGGAGGACGAACCGGTCACCCCGTCGACGGTGCTGGTCACACCGGAGATCAACGTGCTGCCGGTGTTGCCGACCGTCTTGCCGACGCCATCGACCACGCCGACCACGTCGCCTTCCTGCAGGTTGGCGACCGTGTCCTTCAACCCGGTGCCCAGCGCCGCGGTGGTGCCGGTCACGGTGTTGGCCAACGTCTCCGAGCCCGTCACCGCCTGGACCGTCTTGCCTACCACCTTGCCGGTGCCGTCAACGACGGTGGCAACGCCATCGACCAACTTGCCGGTGGTTTCGCCCAGTCCCGTACCGTTAAGCAGTCCTGCCGTGGTCTTGCCCACCGCGTCGACCGTGCCGTTCAGCAGGCCACTGATCGCCTGCGCCAGGACATTGCCACCCGGCTGATTGCCACTGCCGATGCCCGACAGCAGACTGCCGACCACGTTGGTGGTGGCCGCGGTGGTGGTGGTCACCAGCGCATGCACATTGGTACCTGTATCGGCGACCACCTTGCCCACATCCTGCGCACTGTTGGCCGCCAGCACGCCGCTGACGGTGCTGCCGACCGTGCTCACGGTGCCGCCCACCACACCATCCACCAGTTGCCCGACCGGGCTGCTGCCACCGGCCGTGCCGGCCAGCACATTGCTGGCGGTGGTGGTGACATGGCCGACCGTGTTGTTCACCGCCGTGCCGAGCTGGCTCAGGCCGGTGCCGCCGGTCGTGCCCAGCAGTGCATCGACACCACCGGTGGTGGTGGTCACCAACGACTGCGCGGTGCTGCCGACGTTGTTCACCACGGCGGGCACATTGCCGGCGACCAGCGACGCGGTCGTCGTGTTCAATCCGGTCGATACATTCGAGGTCACGCCACTGACAGTGCTGCCCAGCGCGGTCGAGCCGGTCACTGCCACCAGCGTCTTGTCGAGCGCTTGGCCAGTACCGGTCAACAGACCACCGGTCTTCTGCACCACGTCAGTCACCGCGCCACCCAGCGAGGTCGGTGCGGTACTGCCACTGCCGCTGCCTGCGGCCAGCACACCGGCAACCGTGTTGCCGACTGCGCCGACCACACCACCGACCACGCCGTCCACCAATTGCCCTGCCGGGCTGCTGCCGCCGGCCGTGCCGGCCAGCACATTGCTGGCGGTGGTGGTGACATGGCCGACCGTGCTGTTCACCGCCGTGCCGAGCTGGCTCAGGCCGGTGCCGCCGGTCGTGCCCAGCAGTGCATCGACACCACCGGTGGTGGTGGTCACCAACGACTGCGCGGTGCTGCCGACGTTGTTCACCACGGCGGGCACATTGCCGGCGACCAGCGACGCGGTCGTCGTGTTCAATCCGGTCGATACATTCGAAGTCACGCCACTGACAGTGCTGCCCAGCGCGGTCGAGCCGGTCACCGCCACCAGCGTCTTGTCGAGCGCCTGGCCAGTACCGGTCAACAGACCGCCAGTCTTCTGCACCACGTCAGTCACCGCGCCACCCAGCGAGGTCGGTGCGGTACCGCCACTGCCGCTGCCTGCGGCCAGCACGCCGGCAACCGTGTTGCCGACCGCGCCTACGACGCCGCCCACGACGCCATCGACCACCTTGCCAACCGGGTTATTGCCACCGGCGGTACCGGCCAGCAGATTGCTGGCGGTATCAGTGACCTGCCCGACCACGCCATTCACGGTGGTACCGAGCTTGCCCAGGCCGACCGTACCGCCGGTTACACCCGTCAGCAGCGTGTCGACGCCACCGGTGGTAGTGGTCACCAGCGACTGCGCCGTGCTGCCGACGTTGTTCACCACGGCGGGCACATTGCCGGCCACCAGCGATGCGGTCGTCGTGTTCAATCCCGTCGATACGTTCGAAGTCACGCCACTGACGGTGCTGCCCAGTGCATTCGAACCCGTCACCGCCACCAGCGTCTTGTCGAGCGCCTGGCCAGTGCCGGTCAACAGACCACCGGTCTTCTGCACCACGTCCGTGACCACACCGCCGAGCGAAGTCGGCAGCGTGCCGCCATGGCCGCCCTCGACCAGGCTCGCCACTGTTGCCTGCGCGGTATCCCTGACCTGCCCCACCGGGTTGTCGCGCGCGACCATCAGCCCATCCAGCGGGACGCCGGTCACTTCGCTGCCGTCCTTCAGCGCGATGCTGTCCTGCACGTGCGCGACGATCTGCGAGATCGGCTCCTGCAGGCCACCGCCGCTCGCCGACGTCGAGCCGGCGACAAGACCGCCCGCTGCGTCGACCAGGCCCAGCGTTGCCGGCACCGCGGTGCGGACATTCGCCGAAGACGCCTTCACCGCGCTCCCTTCACGCCGTACCGGAGCAGTATCAAGAGACGTTGTCCGTGCCGTCGGCCGCAGGGGCGTGACAGTCGATGACACGGACAACGCCGTGGAACTCGTGTATCCCACAGTCGCAGCAGAAGCGCTGCCAAGCGACGAAGGCGTAGTAGTGGATGCCTGCGGCAGTGCCTGCACTGCCGAGGGAGAGGCGTACTTGTTGGCCAGATCCAGCAGTTCGGTCATGCCGGAATCAGCAGCCATGACCTCCCCATGCCATCCGGCAGCGAACAGTCCCAGTCCAACGGCCAGCGGCGAGGCGATCAGCGCCCTCACCTGCCGTCCCATGCCGTCTTTCTTGCCCCTTGCGGCTGCCAGTTCGGAGCCGACGACGAAAGCGTTGAGCTGGTGGTTCCACACCAGCCGATAGATGCGGTTCATGTGATTGCTCCCTGTATACCGCGGCATCAACCTGATGCCTGCGTTGTGGGAGTCATTACAAATTTTCCACGGACCGACACTTACCCCGTTTCGGCAGGCAAAGATGTCAATACGGCAATACATTGGCGAAATACGGCAAGCGGATGCACGTTTACGGCACGGGCGGTGTTTGCCCCTCTCGGGAAGCGGCAATACCGGTCACGCGTACTCGGCACTTCCCGATTGCCGCATCAGCGTGTCGCGCGGCAGTTCGCCGAACACGCGTCGATAGTTCTCGGCGAAGCGAGAAAGGTCCCACAAGCCGCAGCTCAGCGCGATCGCCTTCACCGACTTCCTGCCGGAATCGGCCGAGGACAGGCTGCGGCATGCAGTGCACAGCCGCAGCATGGACAGATAGCGATTGGGCGAGATACCCAGCATGTCGTCGAAGGCGTAACGCAAAGCGCGTTCGCTGACGCCCGCCGCCGCGCAGATCTCGGTCATGTAGATGTTCTGGCGCAGGTTCATGCGCATGAAGTCTTCTGCCTTGCGCAGAATCATGTAATGCCCGCGCCGCCCCCGCCCCTTGACCGCGCGGTCAAGCGGGCCGGTATCCAGAATGCCGCGCAGATGCTGGTCCATGACCTCATCCAGATGCAGATCGGCCATCGAGGCGGGGCCTTCGACCATGCGCTGCTGCAGCTCGCCGTAGTAGCGACGCAGCGGATGCGCCGATCCCGGATTGAGCAATGCCAGCGCGTGCCCGGGACGGTCGCTCAGATGCAGCTCGTTGAACTTCTGCCGCACCCGCTTGACCGGCACCATCACCACCGTCACCCAACTGTTTGCGCTGAGCACGAACTCGCTGACGCCATCCGGCATCAGCGTCAACACGCTGCCGGTTGCCAGCATCGCGCCATGACACCAGCTCACCGCATCGTCGGTGCGATGGACATAACCCAGCAGGCACCAGTCCAGGGGCAACATGAAACGCCCGCGCACGGCAAACCCGGTCTTGATCGTGCAGAACAGCGCCTCGCCATGCACATGGCTCGTCACCGCCGCACGAGGACCATTGTCGTCCAGCAGTACCAGCTCGATATCGCAAACCCGCAGCAATCCACCTAACCCAATCAGGTCGAACGCCCCAAGCCGCTCGCCGGCATCTTCCATAACAGCCCCTTGATGTGTCTCTCGCACCGCCCGGGCCCATGCGCCCACTACCTAGCGGCACGTTCACGGCTTTGCTTTAGCCAAGGCCGCGGCGATAAAAATTCACACGACTTTCGCGCCCACGCTTCACCACGCACGTACGTGCGCCAGCTATGTATATGTAATCGTCTTGCGAACGCGGCGTGAAGAAGTTTCACACCACTGCCCGCCCCTTATTTATCCGAGACAAAAATCACAACAAAAAAAACAAATGTGCCGATTTTGCGTATTTCCGCGCAGATTTTTGCCTGAGGATCGGTGCTACAGGGGCGAATGCCCCATTCATCCGGCAGCGCAGGGGCAATGCCATGAGACCAGTCAGCTAATCCCGTCTTCAGGTGGGCTCGGCCATTGCCGCTGCCTGCCTGTCCCTATTCATTTCGCAGCACCACCGGCATCGTCGATGCCGGTGCAATCCGGGTTCTTCCGTTGCACGAAAACAGCGGTTTTACCCGGCTTTCACCACTGACGAGGAGATCATCATGATCAGCTCCATCAAGCGTTTCATGCGTGAGGAAGATGGCGTTACTGCGTTGGAATATGGGTTGCTGGCCGCGGTCATCGCTGGCGTCCTGGTAGCAGTCGCCGGCCCGGCGATCGGAGACTTCTTTACAGCGCTTTTCGCAAAACTCGACGCTATCGTCCAAGCCGCATAAGAAGCGGCATAACCAGCGTCCAAGAAGCCGGCAGCCCACCGAATGGATCTCACATGTCCTTCATGACGATCACCATTCTCGCCCTCCTCTGCATACAGGTCGCCATCAGCGACCTGTATGCGCGACGAGTGTCGAACGGTGTATTGCTGATGGCGCTGCTGGCCGGCGCCATCACCATCGGCATGCAGGGCGGCGGCAGTCCAAGTCCGTCCCAGGCGTTGGCCGGGCTGTTGTGTGGATTGGTACTGCTGCCGTTCTATGCGTTCGGACTGATGGGAGCCGGCGATGTCAAATTCTTTGGCACGCTGGGCTTCCTGCTCGGTTGGCAGCCGATGCTGTCGATCTGGATCATGGCCAGCCTGCTGGCTGGCCTGCACGCAATTGCCGTTCTGTCGGTGCCGCGCCTGTTGAACTACATGCCGGTGCCTCTGCGTGTCTCCATCGAATATTCGCAGCGACGGCTGGATGCCAACCCGCTGCATCAGCGTGTGCTCGCCGCACGCCAGGGACGGCGCGGCATCCCGTATGCGGCCTACCTCGCACTGGCCGCGCTGGCGTTTGCGCTGAAGGGGTTCGCGAATGGCTGAGCACCTGCCGCGCATGAATCGCGGACAAGCAAGCGCACCGACTAACCGACGGAGCGCTCGCGGTGTGGTGACCGTCGAATACGCACTGATGCTCATCTTTGGCGTCCTGCCGCTGCTTCTGCTGACCTTTACCGGCGTGATGATCTTCGCCGCCAAACAGACACTGGAACTGGCCGCCGCCGAAGGCGCCCGCGCCTCGCTGCGCTACGGCACCATTGCCGAGCGCCGGAACGCCGCATGTCTGGCCGCAAGCGACTCCATGCAGTGGTTGACCGAGTTCACCGGAGAGGCCGCGACCTGCCCCAGCACTGCGGCTCCGGTTGCCGTCACTCCGATCGCATGCACCGGCAATGCCGCTCAGCAGTGCATGCAGGTCACGGTGACCTACGACTACGAAAACCACCCATTCCTTCCCGGCACCGTGACCTTGTACAGCTGGACGATGGGCAATCTGACCAGTACCGCAGTGGCCCAACTCGATCTGGGCGACTGATTCTTTCCACTCGCAATTCAAGGAGATCCGGCGATGCAGAAAGTGACCAGGACCGCCGCCCTGCTATTGGTCGCTGTCGCCGGCTTGTTGCTGGTCATTGCGATAGCGATGGGCTTGCGCAAACCCAAACCGGCAACGCCGGCCGTTACCTCCCAGACACAGCAGAAGGGCGACGTGGCCACCGTGGTGGCCTCACGTGATCTTCCCGCCGGCGTGCCGATCACCACCAACGACCTGCGCATGGTCCCGTTGGCTGCACTGCCATCCGGCGGCTACACCAGCGCGGTTCCGCTGATCGGCAAGGTGCCGGTCGTGGCGATCAGCAGCGGTACCCCGCTGACCAATACACAGCTGGCCGAAGGCTTGGCCCTCAATCTGCAGCCCGGCGAGCGTGCGCTGGCGGTTCCGGTCGACGAACTGGTCGGCGTCGGCAACCGCGTCATGCCGGGCGACTACGTCGATGTTTTCCTCAGCCTCAAGGAGAGCACACGCGGACTGCAAACTCAGCAGGATGGCAATGACAGCCAATCGCGGTTGCTGCTCTCGCATCTGCGTGTGCTCAGCTACGGCGTTCGCGACCTCGATTTCAATGCGACGCCGGGCGAAACCGACGACCAGGCGCAGACCCAAGCGCAACCGCAGACGGTTGCCGGCCCCAACAGCCCCCGTGCGGCTGCCATCGCCAGTCGCAGCGGCAACAGCGTGGGCAGCAGCAATCGCGACCCGGCGGCACAGCCACGCAGCGCGGTATTGGCGGTACCGGTGGAAGAAGCCAACCAGCTTCTGCTCGGCGCACAGAGCGGCAAGCTGTTTCTGGCGCTGCGCCATCCTGCCGATCCCGGCCGGCCGGACGAAAGCCTGTTTCCGCGTCCGCGCAATGTGCTGACACCGCGTGTGGACCTGAGCCCCAGCCTGCGCGATACCGCTTCGACACCGGAGAACACCGCCTTTGCCGGTATCGATGACGCGGCACTGGCCGGACGCAACAAGTCGCCACCACCTGCAACCACCACGCGCAATGCGGCGCCGCGCAGCACTCGTCGGCCTGCGGGTTCCTCGCTCGAAATCATCCGTGGCGGCCAGACCGGCACGCTTTCTTCTCCCTGATCCGGTGCCCACATGAGCGAACGACTCCGCCGCATGCGCTCCATCCTCCGCCGTTGGCCGTTGGCCGTGCTGCTGGCTCTGGCCTGCACCGGTGCTGCCGGCAACGACGGCTCCGAGTTGGTCCTGCAGACGCATGAGCAACGCCCGTGGACACTGCCGGCAGACCTGGAGCGCATCGCCATCGCCGACCCCGCAGTCGCCGATCTGGTGACATTGAAGAACAAGCGCCAGGCGCTGTTGATCGGCAAGCAGCCGGGACAGACCACGCTGCTGCTATGGCAGCGCGGCAATGCCACCCCGCAGCGCATCGTGGTGGCGGTGCGCAGTCCGGTGCAGCAGGAACTGCTCGAAGGACGCGGCCCCGGCCTGACCCTCGCCGACGGCGGCGCGCTGCTGCAGGGCAATGCCGACTCGGTACTGTCGCATCAGCGTGCCTACAAGGCCGCGCAGGCCACGGTGGGCGAGAAAGGCGTGGTCAACGATGTCTCCACCGTCGCCAGCGGCGGCGTGGTGCAGGTGGAAGTGAAGGTGGTCGAATTCAACAAGACCGTGCTGCGCCAGATCGGCATCAGCTTCAAGGACACCAATGGTGGTTTCAGCTACGGCATCACCGCGCCCAGTAGCTCCAGCAGTAGCTCCGGTACCGGTACCAGTGCGTTGTCGTCCGCGTTCAATCTCGTCGCCAGCTCGTTGACGCACGGTTGGGAAGCAAACATCGACCTGCTGCAGAGCAACGGCATGGCACGCGTGCTGGCCGAACCGACGCTGGTTGCGCTGTCCGGCCAGAGCGCGAGCTTCCTGGCCGGTGGCGAACTGCCGATCCTCGAACCACAGGGCCTGGGCACCACCACCATCACCTACAAGCCGTTCGGCATCGGCCTGACCGTGACGCCCACCGTGTTGTCGGCCGATCGCATCGCGCTGAAGGTCGCCCCCGAGGCCAGCGATCTCGATTACAGCAACGGTGTCAGCCTCAATGGCATCCAGGTTCCCTCGATCACCACCCGCCGCGCCGACACCACGGTGGAACTGGGCGACGGCGAGAGCTTCGTGATCGGCGGGCTGGTCAGCAGCAACCTCACATCGACCGTGAACAAGATCCCGTTGCTCGGCGATCTGCCGATCATCGGCTCGTTCTTCCGCAACCTGAACTACAGCCGCCAGGACAAGGAGCTGGTGATCGTGGTGACACCGCGACTGGTGCGGCCGATCGCACGTGGCGCTGACGTGCCATTGCCCGGTGCGCGCGAATCCAAGCCCAACCTCCCGGTCTGGGGAACATGGCTTCTGCAGCCTGCCAGCTCCGACCAATTGCCGGGCTTTTCCCGTTGAGTAATGAGGAACCCTTTCCGCCCATGTCCAAGGTAACGGCCATGCAGGTTCGCAGCGTCCCCGGTCAAGCGGTGCGCATGCTGCTCTATACCCCGGACAATCGCTACATCGCGCGGTTGGGCGCGAAGCTGGGCGGTATCGCCGAGCTGCAGTGGGAAGACAGCCGCGACATCGCGCCGTCATTGCTGGCCGCGCAACAGGCGAGCTGGCAGGTGGTGCTGCTCGATTACTCCAGTACCAACGCCGGCTATTCCTCGGAACTGACCGTGCAGCTGCGCACGCTGATGCCCGGCGTACCGGTGGTGGCCGTCGGCCCGTCCGGCCCCGAGCACGCACCCGGCGTGCTCGCCGCGCTGCGGGCGGGCGTCAGCGATTTCATCGATATCGAAAGTCCCCCCGAAGAAATCCAGGCGGCGTTGCTGCGGGTACTGTCGCAGCCGGCACCGACGCGCGCGCCGATTGCAGTCGAAGCACCGCCACCGCAAGCCAAGGGCCGGCTGATCGCGATACTCGGCAGCCGCGCCGGCGTGGGCACCACCACGCTCGTCACCCAGCTCGGCGTGCTGTTGCAGCGCCCAGCCACCACCACCCCGGCCAGCGATGGCCCGGACAACCGCCGGCTGCTGCTCGACCTGGGCCTGCCCAGTGGCGATGCCGCGCTCTATCTCAACGCCGACGCCTCCTTCCACTACGAAGACGCGCTGCGCAATCTCGGCCGCATCGATTCCACCTTGGCGCGCACCGCGTTTGCCCATCATTCCAGCGGCCTGGCCTTGCTTGGTCATCCCGGTGGCGTGCAGCCGCCGGTGCACGATCCCAGCACGTTGCTCGATCGCCTGCGCGCTGTCTTCGGCCTGGTGCTGTGCGACCTGGGCGGGATGTCGCCCCAGCAACTGCCCGGCGGGCTGTTGCACGCGGCCGCGGAGATCTGGCTGCTGACCGACCAGAGCATCGGCTCGCTGGTCTCGCTCGATCACATCCTCAAGGAACTGGAGCAGCGCGGGCTGCGCAACGAGCGCCTGCAGCTGCTGGTCAATCGCTACGACGACAGCCACGGCATCAGTGCCACCCAGCTCGCCGCCCGTTTCGGAGTGCCGCTGCTGACCATCCTGCCCGACCGCACCCGCGCGCTGCACGCCTGCGCTGCCGAGGGCCAGCTGCTGTCGCAGCAATCTCCCAACGATCCGTACGTTCGAGCGCTGGCACCGCTACTGCGACGACTCGACCCTGGCGCGGTGATCGAATCCCCTGCTGGCCTGCGCCAACGCCTCCTTCGCGGTTTGAGTACCACCCCATGGAAACCAAAGTGACCCCGCTCAATCCCGCAAGCGCGGCGGTGGCAGTGGCTGCTCCCGTCGAACAGCCGCCGTTCGAGCAGACCGAGCAGTTCCAGGGTGTGCTCTCGGCCGCGCACGAGCACCTGCTCAATCGCATCGAGGACGAGCGCATCGATATCGATGCGTGGGCGCCGGACACCATCGCCAAGTACGTGCGCTCGCATACCGCCAGCTTCGTGCAGGAATGGCGCATCCCGGTCAACGAGCAGGAAATGGAACAGGTCGCCTCGGCCCTGCACAAGGAACTGACCGGTTTCGGCCCATTGGAGGACCTGCTGCTCGATCCGACGATCGAGGACATCCTGATCAACGGCTACAAGGACGTGCATATCTCCCAGGGCGGCGTGCTGCGGCGCGCGCAGCAGCGTTTCAGCGACGACCGCCACCTGCTGCGCATCCTGCGCCGCATCCTGGCGCCGCTGGGACGCCGCCTGGACGACTCAAACCCGATGGTCGATGCCCGCCTGCCCAACGGCGGCCGCCTCAACGCGATCATTCCGCCGCTGGCCGTCGATGGGGCGATGGTGTCGATCCGCAAGTTCCGCAAGGATCCGTTCACTCCCGACGAACTGCTCGCCAAGGGCACCTTCGACAAGCCCATGCACGCGCTGTTCAACGCCATGGTGCTGGGCCGCTGCAACATCCTGATCTCCGGCGGCACCAGCTCCGGCAAGACCTCGCTGCTCAACGCGCTGGCCAGTTTCATTCCGCACGACGAGCGCGTGGTCACCATCGAGGACACCGCCGAACTGTCACTCAACCACCCGCACGTGGTGCGACTGGAAAGCCGGCTCGGCGGCGCCGACGGCACCGGCGCGATCAGCATCCGCGAACTGGTGCGCAACAGCCTGCGCATGCGTCCCGACCGCATCGTGGTCGGCGAGGTGCGCGGCGCCGAAGTGCTGGAAATGCTGCAGGCGATGAACACCGGCCATGACGGCTCGATGGCCACCATCCATGCCAACTCACCGCGCGACTGTCTGTATCGCATGGAGATGCTGGCCGGCTTCGCCGGCTTCCAGGGCAGCGAGGAAAGCCTGCGCCGGCAGATCTCCAGTGCGGTCGATTTCATCGTGCAGATCTCGCGCCTGGCCGGCGGCCGCCGCGTGATCGTGTCGATCACCGAGGTCACCGGCGTGACCGACAACATGATCACCACCCAGGAGCTGTTCCGTCACGAGAACTGGTACGACGCCAACAACACCGAACGCGACCGTTGGATCGGGCTCGGCTTCCACCCGCATTGCCACAAGCTGGAGTCGTTCCGCCAGTTCCTGCGCAATGCCTCGATGGAAGACTACGCATGAGCCTGGCCCTGGTCCTGCTGAGCGTCGCCCTGCTCTGCCTGGCCGGCGGCATCGAGCTGTGGTGGAACACCACCGCGCGCCAGCGCCAGCGCGCCGCGGCCAGCCATGTCGAAACCCGCCTGACCAACGTTGCCCAGGTCGCGATGCCGACCACGTCCAATGCCGGCCCGACGTCGCCCCAAAGCGACACGCTTACCTCTCAACAGGCGCTACCGGCCTGGCGCGCACTGCTGCGCCGCGCCAATCTCCGCGACCGGATGCCCACCCTGATCCTGATCGTGCTCCCCGGGCTGGCGCTGGCCACAGTCACCTGGCTGCGCCTGCATTCGCTCAGTTTTTCCGCAATGGCGCTGGTGTTGTACGCGGTTGTCATCGCGCTGTGGCTGCGCCGCCGCATCGAACGCCAGCGCCAGCAACTGCTGCGGCAACTGCCCGACTTCCTCGAAAACATGGTGCGCCTGGCCGGGATCGGCAACAGCCTGTCGATGGCCTTCCAGACCGCCGCGCAGCAGGTGGCACCACCCTTGCGCCCGCTGCTCGACAATGCGTTGATCTACACCCGTGGCGGCCTGGACCTGGACCGCGCCTTGCAGCAGGCCGCGCGGCCCTACCACCTGCCGGCGATAGACACGCTGGCGGTGGTGCTGGGCACCAGCCTGCGCATCGGTGGCCGCAGCGATCAGATCCTGCAGCGCATGAGCGACTTCCTGCGCGACGTCGAGCAGGTCCAGCAGGAGCTGACCGCGACCACCTCCGAAACCCGCATGTCGGCCTGGGTGATCGGCCTGCTGCCGCCGGTCTGCTCGCTGCTGATGGCGCTGTTCAGCCCGGCCTTCTTCGAGCCGATGCTGCAGCAGTCGCTGGGCCACAAGCTGCTGATCGGCGCCTTGCTGCTTGAGGCTCTGGGCGTGCTGCTGCTGTACCGGCTGGCCAAATCGCTATGACACCGATCACCCACCGAGGCACTCCATGAACCTGCTTACCGCCGCGGTGATCCTGTTCGCGTTGGCGCTGCTGCTGTTCGCCGGCGACCTGCTGCTACGTGCACGTCGCGAGGAACGCGCCGAGAAATTCCTGCAACAAGCCCTGCATGGCCATCACGAAGACGGGCGTGCGACAAGCGACACACGCAGCACCAAACAACGCCTGCTCGACGAGATGGCCACGCTCGGCAAGCGCCTGGAAGGCGGCCGCTTGCAGGCCTTGTTGCTGGCCCCCGAGGATCATCTGCTGCTGGAACAGGCCGGCTGGAACACTCGCAGCGGCACCGCTGCTTTCCTCGGTCTGCGGCTGTTGCTGGCACTGCTGCTGCCACTGCTGGTGGTGATCGTGCTGCAGCCGGGCGGCATCCGTGCACCGATCCTGATCTTCGCCGCGTTGGCGGCCGGCGTATTGCTGCCCAAGCTGGTGCTGCGCAGTTGGGCCCAACGCCTGCGCAAGCGCGCAAGCGACGAGTTGCCGCTGATGATCGATCTGCTGCGACTGCTGCAGGGCGTGGGCTTCAGCATCGATCAAAGCCTGCAGATGATGGGCGACAAGCTGCGCGGTGCGCTACCGCTGCTCGGACGCGAACTGCACGAGGCCAATATCGCCTATACGCATGGACGCAGCCGCGCGCAGTCGCTGCGCCGCATCGGCGAATCATTCGGCAACGAAGACCTGTACAGCCTGGTGCAGATGATGGTGCAGGTGCACCAGCACGGCGGCGCCATGCAGGAGCCGCTGCGACAGTTCGGCATGCGCCTGCGCGAACAGCGCCGCATGCAGCTCAAGGAAAAGGTCGGCAAGCTCTCGGTAAAGATGACCATGGTGATGATGCTGACCCTGCTGCCGGCGCTGATGCTGGTACTGGCTGGCCCTGCCGTGCTCGCCCTGGCCAACGTCGTTGCGAGGATGGGGACATGAAACGGATGCTGCCTCTGGTTGCCGCCTGCCTGCTGGCCGCCTGCGCGCACGGTGATGGTTATCTGCGCGGCGCGCCCACGGCCGAGTCACTGGCCGAGCCCGCACCGCAGGACGATCGCGGCATGTACCTGGAACTGATCCGGCGCATGCAGCGCGAAGGCGCGTACTACGCGTCGCTGGCGCACATCGATGCCTATCGCAAGCGCTTTCCGGACAGCCCCGCGCTACGCGCGATGCAGGCCGAGGCGTTGCGCCGCACCGGTCGCGATGACGAGGCCTCCGAGGTCTATCGCAGCCTGCTCAAGAGTCCCGAGGCCGCCGCGGCCTGGCACGGCCTGGGCCTGATCGCCGCTACCCAGGAGCGCAGCGGCGACGCCGAATACGCATTGGCCAAGGCGGTCGAACTGGATCCGCTCAATACCGACTACCTCGGCGACCTTGGCTTCAATCGCCTGCGCGACGGTAACGGTGCACAGGCGCAGGGCCCGCTCGCGCAGGCTGCCGAACTGGCGCCGAGCAATCCGCGCGCGGCGGCCAATCTGGCGCTATGGATGCTGCTGCAAGGCCAGGCGGCACAGGCCGAGGCAATCATGCGCCAGGCCGCGTTGCCCGACGCCACTCGCGGCGAGGTCTATCGCCTCGCCGGCAGCCTGCGCAGCGCGCGACCGCGCCCGACGCCGGCGGCCGCCACCGGCGTGGCCAGCACTCCCGCCGCTTCCACCGCTACTCCCGCCACCGCCCCGTCCAGCACCGGCACCGTCGCCCGGCCCTCGATGCTGGAACGCTTCGGCAGCCCTCGTCCGTCCTCTCCGGAGACCACCCCATGACCACATCGAGCTCATGGCGCCTGCCGCTCGCCATCACCCTGGTCCTGTTCGCCGGCTCCGCGCTGGCGCAGCAGCAACAGCGTTTGACCGAGTCGCTGCCGAACACGCCCACCACCACCGCTCCCGCCCCTGCTCCGGTCACCAGTACCGAGCCGCTGCCGCCCCCCACCTCGCCGTTCGCCGACACCGCCCCACCCGCGCCCACGCACCCGCCTCGTCACGAGATCGGTGACGTCACCCGTGCGCTGTTGCGGATGCAGGCCGAAGGCACCTACGCCGGCCGCGCGCTGCCGATCCTCGGCGATCAGGCCAGCCGCAGCTACCAGCGTTATCTCAAGAGCTTCGAGTACGCGATCCCCGAGCACTTCGATCAGGCCGTTTCCTCCAGCAAGAGCCAGTGATTCCCATGTTCCCGCTGCCGCCCTCATCGTCCACACCGTCCCGCGAGCCGCGCGTCGTCGGGACGCAGCGGGGTGCGGCCGCGATCACGATCCTGCTGCTGATGCTGTCACTGGTGGCGATGCTCGGGCTGGTGGAGGTCGGCTATCTCTACTGGACCAAACGCGACCTGCAGAAAGTCGCCGACCTGTCGGCGCTGGCCGGCGCCGCACAGTTGGATCAATGCAGCGCCGCCAATGACAACAACACTGCCGCGCACGGCAACGCGGTGAACGACAACAAATTCACTGGCGATCTGACAATCCGCTGCGGCAACTGGGCTTCCAGCAACCCCGGCGACAACCATTTCATCGCCCCGACCGCCACCGCTCCGGTCAATGCCGTCAGGGTGATCGCGGAACGCAGCCCGGTTCCCTTCTTCAACCAGGTTCCGGCGCTGCCGAAAGTCAGCGCCAGCGCCGTGGCCTGGCGCTCCGCTCCGCAGGTAGCCTTCACCGTCGGCTCGCAACTGCTGAACGTCAACGGACAGGCGCCGCTGCAGCAGATACTGAAACTGGTCGGCGTGGACATCGACAACACCACCGTGCTCGGCTACCAGGGGCTGGCCAATCTGCAGATCACGCCGCGCGGGCTGCTCGAAGCGCTCGGCATAGGTGTCGGCACTGACCTTACCGTGGGCGGCTACAACGCCCTGCTCCAGGGCAACAGCGTCACTGTGGGCCAGTTGCTTGACGCCATGGTCCAGTTGGCCTCCCAGCAGGGCTTGGCCGGTATCAATCTGTCGTTGCTGCAACAGAGGCTGGTCTCCGCAGGCCTGAGCAGCGTGCAGATCAAGCTCGGCTCCAGCGACACGACGTCCGGGCTGTTCGCCGCCATCATCGCACCGGCCACCGATCCCGCCGCCGGCCTGGATGTACAGCTCAACGCGCTCGACCTGATCGGCGGCGCGGTCAGCATCGCCGGCTCGGGGCACGCCGTCACCATCAGTGGCCTGCAGGTGCTCGGCTCCGGCGTCACCGTGCAATCCAGCATCATCGAACCGCCCTCGATCGGCGTCGGCCCGGTCGGCACCGTTGCCTACAACGCGCAGGTGCGGCTGTTCGTCAACATCGACAGCAACAACCTCGCCGTGCTTTCGGCGGTATTCAAGCTGCTTGGCACTCGCCTGTTCCTGCCGATCTACATCGATGTGATCGACGGTTACGCCACCGCCACTGCCATCGACTGCAATGACACCCCCAGGAACGCCACGTTCAACGTGGTCTCCAGCATCGCCAACGTCTGCGTCGGCAACACCACCGCGAACTGGGCCTCCACCCGCGACATGTGCAGCACCAGCTTGACCAACGCACAGTTGCTCACTCTGTTCGGCCTTCCCGTGCTCAACAGCAAGATCCAATTGGCGGCCCTGTCCGATACCCAGAATCTGACCGTCGACGAAGGTGCTACCGGCTCCACCGCACCCAACAGCCTGGCACTCGGCAACACCGTCGCCAACCTTCTCTACGCCCTCCTGGACCTGCTAGGCGATCTGCTCAGCCCAACGAGCAGTGCCAGCAGCCAAGCGAGTGCCATAGCCACCCAGTATCTGGAAGCCACCAAGAACACTTCGACCGGACGCTACAGCGCCACGGCCGTCGTCCCGGCGCTACAAAACGGAACAGCCGATCTGGGCGCCCTCGGCACTTGGCAGACGAACATCATCCTCAGTTGCGGCTTGCTTACTTGCACCACCGGGACCGGCGACGTGTGGACCGGATTCGTTAAATCCACCCAGGTCGGTGGTTCCTTGCTTGGAACAGTGCTCAGCTTGCTGGGCCTCCAAGGCTGCGATGGCCTGCTGAGCCAGTTGCTCAACTACAACAACTGCATCGCCAACAACCTGGCCAAGTACCTGCAGACCAAGCCCGGCGGCCTGGATGGCCTGGGCACCTACAACCCCGTCACCGGTACCGGCAGTTGCAGCGGCGTTGTCTGTCTGCTGCTGAAGCCGGTGATCGATGCCGTGCTGCGCCCCCTGCTGAACTCGATCGGCGGGCTGCTGAGCAACATCCTCGCCAACGTCCTCGGCCTCCAGCTCGGCGTCACCGACGTCCACGTCCAATCCATCCAATGCAATTCCGCCCAACTGGTCTACTGATGCATGCCCAGCCACCCTCAGCCAGCGTTCAGCCCATGCTAGACTCGCCCGCGGCGGCAGTTCGTCGCACGCAGAGACCGGACAGGCTCGACATGCAGGGACCCCAGGGGATGAATCACCGCAAACACATCATGGCTGGCTGGTTGGCTGTTGCCGTACTGGTCACCACCACCGCTTGCACACCTCTCGCCTGGGCCGCCCGTGGCCAGCAGCGCAGCGAAACGCCGCCAGCGGCTCCCACCGCCGCTGCCGCCAGCAGGGACAGCACCGTCGGCAATACCGCCGCCGAACTGCGCCGGTTGATGGATGCCCAGCAGCTCACCGAACTGCGCACCACCTACAACGGCACCTACGGCGCCAGCCTGTTGTTCCATGCCGACTCGCTGCACTACTACGTCGCCCTGTTCCACGACAAGGAATTCTGGCGCGTGATCCGCACCGATTCCGCCGAGA
This sequence comes from Pseudomonas sp. GW821-FHT07E12, assembly GCF_058986605.1. NCBI lineage: Bacteria > Pseudomonadati > Pseudomonadota > Gammaproteobacteria > Pseudomonadales > Pseudomonadaceae > Pseudomonas > Pseudomonas sp. GW821-FHT07E12. The sequence continues at coordinate 66,224 of NZ_JBYSVX010000017.1, forward strand.
ACGCCGAGCAGCTCTACCGTACCTTCGTCGAGCAGACCAACCAGTTGGCGCAGGTCTACATCGACACCATTCGCCTGGATGCCGGCAAGCGCTACAGCGAACGCATGGTCGCGCTCAACGAAAGGCGCCTGCAGGGCTTGCAGCAGGAAATCGAGCAGCAGCGCCAACAGGCTCTGCAGGTCAGCGCGTCGCTGGAAGCCAACAAGCAGCAGGCGGTTTCGCTGAGCAGCGAACTGCGCGCCAGCAACTCGCAGTTGGAAGCGATCAACCAGCGCATCCAGAGCCTGCAGGCGCAGCAGGTCAAGCCCGACCTGGAACTGCCGCCGACCAACGCACAGCCCGCCACGGCACAGACCGCCCCGCTGCCGGCTGGCGATACGCCGTAATCGCGTCGCCCCCTGCCACGCCTCGTCGTCCCCGCGCACGCGGGGACGACAGCCAGGGCTCTGTCAGCTGCTCTGAATTACCTGAGTTGATCTGACCTCGACTTGCGTCTGCCCGGTTTGCCACCATCTGCTGCCTAATCCTCTTCAAAGGCCGCGCATCTGATGTCCGACAAGCCCCACGTATTCGACGCCACCACCGAAACCTTCGAGACCGAGGTCCTGCAGAAATCGTTGCAGGTGCCGGTGCTGGTGGATTTCTGGGCCACCTGGTGCGGCCCGTGCAAGACGCTGGGGCCGCTGCTGGAGAAGCTGGCGGCCGATTACAACGGCGCCTTCGAGCTGGCCAAGGTCGACGTGGACAAGGAACAGCAGATCGCCGCGGCATTCCAGATCCGCTCGGTACCGACCGTGTTCCTGGTCAAGGGCGGACAACTGGTCGATGGTTTCCCCGGCGCACTGCCGGAAGGCCAGCTGCGTGAATTCCTGACCCAGCACGGCATCGTCCCGGCCGAGGCCAACGAAGAACCGGTCGCACCGGAGGTGCCGCTGGATCCGCAGGCCGAGGTCACGCGCCTGCGTGAGGCGATCGCCGCAGAACCCGACAAGGCCGAGCTGCGGCTCGATCTGGCGCTGGCCCTGCTGAAGACCGGCGAGACCACCGAAGCCACCACGTTGATCGACGCGCTGCCGGCCAACCTGGCCACCGACGACCGTACCGTCCGCGCCAAGGCCCGCCTCGGTTTCGCCAGCGCGCTGAAGGACGCCCCGGCCGCCGACGCCCTGCAGACCGTCGTGGCCGCGAATGGCGCCGACCTGCGCGCGCGCCACCTGCTCGGCGTGCGTCTGCTGCTGGACGGCCAGGACGAAGCCGCGCTGGAGCAGTTCCTGGAAATGCTGCGACAGGACCGCACGTTCGACGAAGGCCTGCCGCGCAAGGCGCTGATCGATGCGTTCCGGGTGATCGAGGACGAGGACCTGGTCGGCCGCTATCGCCGCAAGATGTCCGCACTGCTGTTCTGAGCGCCACCGACATACGCCCTCCTCGCAAGGGAAGCATCCCGAGCGCAGGCCGTGCCCGCCGTGCATGGACACACGGCGGGATTGCCGGATGCCGCATAATTGTCAAGATCACCGTCTCGTCGCTGACCGGAAGTCCGTCACGGTTGGCTTCCCAATGACCGGCAGGCGGCATGGCGTGCACGCGTTTCATGTCCCACCGGTCTCCTGTCCCCCGAGAAGAACTGTGTCGTCCTTGCTTTCGTCTGGCCACCGCCAGCCCCGCCATTTCCTGCAGGCGTTGGCAGCCTGCCTGCTGATCGGACTTCTCGCAGCTTCACTGCCGGCCGGCGCCGAGGACTGGAACTACCGGGTCCGGCCGGGCGACACGCTGTGGGACCTGAGCGCCCGCTACCTCAAGCCCGGCATCGCCTGGCAGCGCCTGGGCACGCTCAACGCGGTGGCCGATCCATACGCGCTGCCGCCGGGCCGCACGCTGCGCTTCCCGATCCCCTGGCTGCAGGTGCAGCCCGCACCGGCACGACTGCTCGCCGTGCGCGGCGGGGTGCAGGTGCTGACCGGACAGGCGGTGCTCTCGGCGACGGTCGGCATGCCGCTGCAGATCGGCATGCAACTGCAGACCGGCAGCGATGCCAGCGCCACCGTCGAGTTCGCCGACCACTCGCAGATGCTGTTGCGCGAAGACACCCGCGTGCGTTTCGACCGGATGAGCCGCTACGGCGCCACAGGCATGGTCGATACCGGGGTACGCCTGGAAACCGGCCGCACCCTCAATGAAGTCACCCCTGCGCAAGGTCCTGCCTCGCGCTACATCATCGATACCCCCAATGGCAGCAGCAGCGTACGCGGCACCCGCTTCCGGGTCGCCGCCGGTGCCGACGACGGCCATGGCGCGACCGAGGTGCTGCGCGGCCTGGTGCAGGTCGAGAGCGACCGGGACCGACGCCTGTTGCACCCCGGCCAGGCCGCACGCCAGGGCGCGACCAGCGCGCCACGGCAGGAAGCACTGCTGCCGCCGCCCGTGCTCGATGACGCCGCCAGCCGGCTGGACGCCGCGCCGTTCCGCCTGGCCTGGGCGCCGGTGCCGGGCGCGACCGGCTACCGCGTCGAGGTGGTCGAGGCCGAGCGCCCGCAGGTGCTGCACTACGCCCGCCAGACCGCGCAACCGACGCTGCAGCTCGATGGGCTGGAGCCAGGCCAGTACCGCCTGCTGGTGCGCGCCGTCACCGACTACGGCATCGAGGGCGAGGACGCCAGCCGCACGCTCGACATCGCCGCCACCCCGACCCCGCCACTGACCATCGCCCCGCAGGCCGGCGAACGGATCCGCCAGCCGCAGCCGCGCTTCGAGTGGACGCGCCATCCGGAGGCGGAGGCGACCCGGCTGCAGGTCGCACGCGATCCGGGCTTCGCCGATCTGGTGTTCGAGCAGGAGGTCAAAGGCGTGCGTGCCCGCGCGCCGCAACCGCTGCCCCCCGGCGACTATTACTGGCGGGTCGCCTCGCGCGCCGACGACGGCCATCAGGGGCCGTTCGGCCAACCCCTGACGCTGCAGGTCAGCGACGCACCGGTCGATCCGGGCCTGGAGTCCGGCAACGATGACGGCCGCCTGACCCTGCGCTGGCAAGCCGGCGAACCGGGCCAGCACTACCGCGTCCAGCTCTCGCGCAAGCCCGACTTCTCGCGACTGCGGCTGGACGAAGTGGTCGACCAGCCCCAGGTCAGTCTCAAGCGGCCGTGGGGCGGCCACTGGTACGTGCGCGTGCAGGCCATCGACGACGACGGTTACGCCGCGCCGTTCTCCGAACCACAGCAGGTCGCACTGCGCTGCCGCGCCTGCTACGGCATCGCCGGCGGCAGTCTGCTGCTGTTGCTGGCGTTGTAGCGATGACGCTGGCGCGTCTGCGCTGGGCACTGGTCGCCGCCGCCACGCTGGTGGCCGGCGCACTTGCCTGGTCCGGGCTGACGGAGCGCCAGGACAAGCAGCTCCAGGACATCGTGGTACGCCATTGGCCGGTCGCGCCCGATCCGCGCCTGGCGATCATCGCCATCGACGACCGCAGCCTGCAGGCGCTGGGGAGCTGGCCCTGGCCGCGCGCGGTGCACGCGCGCCTGCTGGACCAGCTCACCGCGGCCGGCACCGACGCGGTGGCCCTGGACCTGGTGTTCAGCGAGCCGGACAGCAGGGGCACGAGCGATGACCGCACACTCGGCGAGGCGATCGCGCGCAATGGCAAGGTCAGCCTGCCGGTGATACCGAGCATGGATGCCGGCCTTCCCCTGCTGGAACTGCTGCCGGTCCCGGACATCGCGGCCCACGCCGCCGCCTTCAACCATACCGACCTGGAACGCGATACCGACGGCATGACGCGCGGCGTCTACCTGCGTGCCGGACTCGGCGATGCGCACTGGCCATCGCTCGGCGCTGCGCTGGCCGGAGTCGAGCCTCCGCCGCCCGGCCTGCACTCGGACCTGCCGGGCGATGCCACCGCCTACCGCTGGCATCGCGACGCCTATGTCGGCATCCGCTACGCCGGGCCGCCCGGCACGTTCCCGACCTATACCTACATCGACGTGCTGGAAGGCCGCATCGCCCCGTCCCTGCTGCACGGCCGCCGCATCATCGTCGGCGTCACCGCCACCGGCCTCGGTCCGCGCTTCCTGACCCCGATGTCGCAGGAGATCTGGATGAGCGGCGCCGAAGTCCAGGCCAACATCGCTTCGATGCTGTTGCAGGGCAAGGCAGTGACGCCGCTGCCGCGCGCGATGCAGACGCTGCTGGCCGCGCTGCTGGCTGCCGCAGGTGCCTGGGGGGTGACCTTGCCGGCGCACCGCCGGCGCGGCTGGGTCCTGGCCCCTGCCGCGGCGCTGGCTGGCCTCGTTTTGTCCGCGCTGGTCCTGCTGCTGGGCGCCGGCCGCGGGATCGTGATCGCACCGGCCATGGCCGCGACCGCCGCCGCGTTCGCTGCCTGGCTCGGCATCCACCTGCAGCATCTGCGCACCCTGGCCGAGCGCGATCCGCTGACCCGGCTCACCAACCGCCGCGGTTTCGAAACCACATTCGCACGTGAGTTTGCCGCCGCCCGCCGCAGCGGACGCTCCCTTGCGTTGATCCTCATCGACGTGGACCACTTCAAGCAGGTCAACGACCGTCTCGGCCATCCAGTCGGCGATCAGGTACTGCGCAACATCGCCGACGCCGCCGAGGCGCACGCACGCCGCACCCGCGATCTGGCGGTGCGCCTGGGCGGCGACGAATTCGCGTTGCTGCTGCCGGAGACCTCGCTTGAGCAGGCCTGCGAACTGGCCGAACACCTGCTGGTGCACGTCCGCGCCCTGCCTGCCCCCGACCCACGGCATCCGATCGGCATCACCGTGACGCTCGGCGTGCATGGCGCCGTCCCCGGCGAGCACGACCAGAACCCCGAGGGCTTCTTCGCACAGGCTGATGCCGCCCTGTATCGCGCCAAGCACCAGGGCCGCGACGGCTACGCCGCGAGCACCGCGCCCTGACCACCATACTCATGCGAATGGTAAGCTCCGGACTTTCCGGAACGTGGAACTGCACATGAAAGCAGGGCTGTTCAGACTCGGCCTCAACCTGTGGCCGCCATTCCTGTTCACCGGCATCCATGTGGCCGAGGTCGCCACGGACTACCGCTATGCCCGCATCGAGTTGCGCATGCGTCCGTGGAACCGCAACTACGTCGGCACCCATTTCGGCGGCAGCCTGTTCGCGATGAGCGATCCGTTCTGGATGCTGCTGGTGATGCAGAACATCGGCCGCGACTACTACGTCTGGGACAAGGCCGGCGCGATCGAGTTCGTCAAACCGGGCCGCGGTACGGTCGCCACCGACTTCCGGTTGGACGAGGCCGTGCTGGACGAGATCCGCGCCGCCACCGCCAGCGGCGAGAAGTACCTGCGCTGGTTCGAGAACGAAGTGATCGACGCTCAGGGTGACGTGGTCGCCCGCGTGCGCAAGCAGTTGTACGTACGCCGCAAGCCAGAGCGCTGAGCGAGGCATCATCGTAGAACCGAGCTTGCTCGGCTGAAGCAGTCTCGGGAAAACCTCAGCGGAGCGAGCTCCGTTCTACGGAACATTGTTGCCCCTGCGCGTCGACACCGTCATCGGGCTGTACCGGAATCGGCCACTCGCCCACAATCGGTCGATCCCCTTCTGGATACGCCGATGCCCGCCACTCGTCTTGCCCTGGCCTGCGCCGCCCTGCTCGCCTGCGCCTGTGCCAATGCCGCGCCTTATCGCAGTGCGCAGCAGATCCTGGAAGCTTCGCCGGCCTCGGCCTGGCGCACGCTGGATCCGGCCCGCACGCTGTACATGGAACTGGATACCGGCCGGGTGATCATCGAGCTGGCGCCGGCGTTCGCGCCGGAACACGTCGCCAACATCAGCACGCTGGCGCACGAACATTTCTGGGATGGGCTGAGCATCTATCGCTCGCAGGACAACTTCGTCGTGCAGTTCGGCGATCCGGACGGTGAGGAGGCCGGCAAGGCCAAATCGCTCGGCACTGCGAAAACCCATCTGCCGGCCGAGTTCCATCGGTCCGCCACCGGACTGGCCTTCGATCGGCTGCCCGATTCGGACGGCTGGGCGCCGGAAGTCGGCTTCGTCGGCGGCTTCCCGGCCGCACGCAATCCCAAGACCGGCACCGCCTGGCTGGCGCATTGCTACGGCACCCTCGGCGCCGGCCGCAACAACGCCGACGACAGCAGCATCGGCGCCGAGCTTTACGTGGTCACCGGCCAGTCGCCGCGCCAGCTCGACGACAACATCACCGTGGTCGGCCGCGTGGTCCAGGGCATGGAACTGCTCAGCACGATCCGGCGCGGGCCGCCGCCGATGGGCTTCTACGAGGACACCACCCAGCGCACGCCGATCCGCGCGATCCGCCTGGCCAGCGAGGTACCCGCGGCAGAACGCACGCCGTTGCAGGTGCTGCGCACAGACAGCCAGACCTTCCGTGATGCCACCGAAGCACGCCGCAACCGCGTCGATGATTTCTACAAGCGCCCGGCCGGCCACATAGACCTGTGCAACGTGCCGATCCCGGTGCGCAAGCCGCCGGCGGGTTGAGCGCGCGAAGGCACGGAATTCCAATCAAGAGTACGCACGCCCCGTAGGAGCGACTTCAGTCGCGCTGAGGCATTACCGGTAAAGCCCCATCGCGACTGAAGTCGCTCCTACCGCTCGCCGTTCAAACAGTTCCGTCGCGACGCCCGGGCTCGCTCGCATGCAGGAACCGGGTGAACGTATCGCTGGGACGATCGATGCCGCACGAGGTCAGCACCATGCCGACGTTGCCGCGGTGGTAGGCCCCGTGCGCCAGGACGTGGAACAGGATTTCCTCGCGCGTCATGCTGCCGCGCTCGCCATCGGTGAAGGTGAAGGAAATCGATTCCCGCAACGCCGCCGGGTCAACGCGCTCCGCATAGTCCCGATACCACGCATCCGAAGCCGTGATCCGCTCGCTCAACTGCTCGAGCGTGGGCGTCTCGGGCGTGTTCGTGCCCTGGAACGCGTGCGACCCGCCATCGAGATGCGCGGCGAAAATGCGATCCACCACGTACGTGTGGTTCATCAGGCGGACCGCGAGCTTCCACTGGTCCGGGTATTGCGATGCGTCGATCAACGCAAGCGCGTCGAGCATCTCGGCATTGGCCCAGGCCTTGTATCCGAATTGCTTTTGCATGGCTGCCTCAACGCGCGCGCTGGCTGACCGCCACGCTGCCCAGGATCAACATGCCTGCCAGCAGCATCGTCCAGGTCAACGGCTCACCGAGGATCAGCCACGCCAGCAGCGCGCCGAACACCGGGATCAGGTAGGTCACGGTCGAAGCACGGCCCGGGCCGATCCGCTGGATCAGCCGGTAATACAGCAGGTACGCCAGCCCGGTGCAGACCACACCGAGCGCCGACGCGCAGCCCCAGGCCTTGAGCGGGATCGCCCCGTGCGGCCAGTGCAGCCACGCCAGCGGCGACAGCAGCAGCGCGCTCGCACTCAGCGTGGCGGCGGCCGAGGCCGCCGGCGGCAGGTCGGCCATATGCCGCTTCACCAGGTTGTAGCCGATGCCGTACAGCAGCGATGCGGTGGCACCGGCCAGTGCGGCCGGGCCGACGCTCAATCCACCGGCCTTGCCGGTCGCCAGCACGACCACGCCGACGAAACCGACCAGCAACGCACCGGCGCGACGCCCACCGATCTTCTCGCCGAAGAACAGGAACGCCACCAGCGCGGTGAACAGCACCGTCATCGCGTTGCAGATCGCGCCAATCGCGGCCGGCGCGCGCTCGGCGCCCCAGGCGAACAGCAGGAACGGCAGCACCGAATTGAGCACGCCGATCCCGGCCAGCACCGGCCAGCGCCTCAGCGGGAACTGCGCACGCGCCAGCCACAGGAATGGCAACAGCACCAATGCGCCCAGAGTCAGCCGTATTTCCACCAGCGCGAATGGCCCGAACGCCGGCGCCGCCACCCGCATGAACAGGAACGAGCAGCCCCACACCACGCCGAGAAACAGCAGTTCGGCGGGAGTACGCCAATCGCGGCTGACGGTTGTTTCCCCTGTCATCACCACCTCGCCTTGCGTCGTGCCGCTCATGGCGTCACCGCCGCGAACGATGGCGTTGGAAACGAACGAAACAGCCCTGCGAACGGCGCGGCACGCATGTCGGAAACCCCATGGGAGAGGGCACGAGCATCCGCCTCGGACCGGCGCGCGACAAGCGAGTAGTATCGCGGCAAGCCACAAATATGATTCATGTCTCGATGAAACTGCGCCCGACCCTGCTGCCCGCGCTCGGCGTGTTCGCCGCCGCCGCGCGCCACCAGAACTTCGCCCACGCCGCCGAGGAACTGCACCTCACCGCCAGCGCGGTCAGCCACCACGTGCGCAAGCTGGAAGCGCTGCTCGGCGCGACGCTGTTCCAGCGCCATGCGCGCGGGGTCAAGCTCACTGCCGAAGGCCGCCAACTGGCCGATGCCGCGAGCGCCGCGCTCAACGACATCGCCGCCGTGGCCGGCAACCTGCACCCGCATCCGGACGCGGCACCGCTGCGCATCACCACCTTGCGTTCGCTCTCCTACTGCTGGCTGCTGCCGCGGCTGCCGCGCTTCTGCAACGCGCATCCGCACGTGCGGCTGGAGATCCAGACCGACAGCGCGTTCTCGCGTTTCGAGGAGGGCGGCCCGGACCTGGGCATCCGCTTCGGCGAAGGCGCATGGCCCGGACTCACCGCCCACCATCTGATGGACGAGGAACTGTTCCCGGTCGCCTCGCCGGCGCTGCCGCAGCTCGCGGATATCCGCAGCGCAAGCGATATCGCCACGCTGACACTGCTTACCGACCTGTCACCGCAGGGCTGGCGCGACTGGTTCCGCGCCGCCGGCGTACGTGGCGTGGAGCCACCACCGATGCACGCCTTCAACGACAGCACCGACGTGATGCGCGCGGCGGTATATGGCATCGGCGTGGCGCTGGCGCGCAAGCACATCGCCCAGCCCTACCTGCAACGCTACGAGCTGGTGCGACTGCCGGGCCCCGCACTGCGCGCCCGCTACGCCTACTACATCGTCTATCCCACCCACCGCCCGCCAAGCCCGGCCGCAGCGCTGTTCATCGACTGGCTCAAGCGCGAGGCCGGCGATGAGCGCACCCCGATGCCGGCGCTGCCGGCGGATCTGGTGGGTTTGCCTGCGGATGCGACCAGGAAGTCCGGCTCCGGACGGCATCGCACACGCTCGAAAATGACAGCACGTGGAGACGTGACGTCCCGTGCGCTTGACAAGTCAGGGCACACGGAGTAATTAATTAACTAATTCGTTAATCATCTAAATCATCGATGTCCATCGATCGCATCTTCGAAGCCCTCGCCTCGCGTCCACGCCGGGAAATCCTTGCCTACCTTTCAGCGCAGGAGCTGACTGCCGGCCAGATCGGCGAGCGCTTTGAAATGAGCGCGCCGGCAATCTCCCGGCATCTGTCGGTACTGGCCGCTGCCGGCCTGGTCAGCAGCGAGCGCCGGGGCCAGCACGTGATCTATCGGCTGACGCCCGACAGCCTGGTCAACACGCTCAGCGGCTTCGCTTTCGAAGTCTGCCCCACCGCCGGGCCGCTGCAGCGCGAGTCGCGCAAGCTCGCCAAGCGGACGCCACGCTAACCAAACCTTTTCCACCTTCTGCAGCAGGAGATGCCATGGATCGCCGTCGAGTCGTCGCAGAACCGAGTTTCCCCCGGGTTTCGCTACCCTCCCACTGCGGCGGCCGTCCGGTCGAGGTGATGCTGATCGCACAGCTCACTCCCGGTGGGGGTGATGCCTTGATTGCCCAGGCGAGTGATCGGCAGCTCCATCATCCGGCACATCACGATGCGCTCGACGAGCCATCTGCCCGGTTGTCGGCCCCCGACTTCGCACTGGGCGATCCGACGTCGCTGTTCTCGTTCTCGGTGGGGCCGCAGGGCCATCCATTCCATTGCCATGCCGGCAGCAGGCTGTTCACCGCAGTGACCGGCAGCGGCGGTGCACAGTTGCGCTTCTCCACCGCATCGCGGGCGCAGATCGAAGCGGATCCCAGCGCTTTTGTGCACGCATTGACCTACGTCAATCTGCCGGCGGATTGCCTGTTCAGCGTCAGGTTCGGCGGTGGAACCTGGCATCGATTCATGCCACTGCGAGATGGTGCGACGCATTCGGCGCTCTTCGCGCTCTCGTGCCATCCCGACGAGTCCGGCGGCATGCTCAGTGCCGAACAGCAGCACTCGGTTGCATCGGGACAAGCCACGATCGCGACCTTGACCGATCTGCTGCCAGACGCCGTTGCCGACCTGCTGGACTCACCGAGCTTCCGCCAGGCCGAGATTGCAACGGCATGGCTGTCGTTCAACGTCCCACCCGAGAGCTGGCAGCAACGATTTTGCGATCACTTGCGCAGTGCCAGCGGCCGGCTGTGCCGTGGCTTGTCACTGTGGCAGCGACAACGTCCTGGCTTCATCGCGACTTCGTCAGCACAACCGCGTGTACAGCCGTTGCCCTGCCCGCCTGCCGACTCGTTGTTGCACGAACAATTGGCCGACGACTTCCATTTCGAGGACGCCTACTCAGTACGACTGGATCTGCGACAAGTCCGCGCCGGCACGTTGCACGGACTGATGGCCGACCTGTTGCAATCGTTCGTGGACCAACCTTCGTCCGGCGTCAGCATGTTGATGCGATTGCGCAACCTGTTGGTCAAGCCCCTCGGCCTGCGCACGTCACGACTCGGCTGCCCGGTCTCCTCGCTGCTGAGCCCCGGTACCGGGACACTTTTCGCAGGTCGATTCCCGGTCCTCGCACAGCGCGAGGATACCGACCGGAAACAACTGCAGATCGTCCTGGGAGCCGACGACAAGCATCTTCGCTTCCGCTCCTGCATCAGCCTGCGTCGTATCGACGAGCACGGCATCGAACTGACCATGGGAACCCGGGTCAGCTGCCGCAACCTGTTCGGGCATGCCTACATGGCCGCGATCGAAGGCGTGCACCGGCGATACGTGATGTCCGCGCTACTGTCGTCTGCCGTTCGCGGCGTGCTGCGGGAAGCATCCGCGACACTGACGCTTGCATCGATGCAAGCGTCACACGGCTGACGGCACAACTGGCATCCTTGGCCGGCACTGGCCTCCATTCGATCAGCAGCGGCTACTGGCACCTCAGCCGTTGCGCTTGCGCCGCCGACGCCACCACGCGCGCAGCAGTGCCAGCAGCCCGATCACGATGATCGCGACCGGTGCGAGGCCAGCGGCTATGCGCACCAGGAACGCCACACTGTCGGCGAAGATCTGGCCGCTCTCGGCAAATGCCTCACCGATCGCGCTGCGTCCCTGTTCGCCGCCAGTGGCGGTGTAGCTGATCGAAACCTTCTGGGTGTCGATGCGGCGACGCTGTTGCGCGGCCTCGCGCTGTGCGGCTTCCGCCGATGCTTCGATCTCGGCGAGCCTTTGCGAGATCGCCAGCATATCGGCCACTTTGAGGTCGCTGCGCTGCTGGAATTCGAGCAGCCGCGCGTGCTCCTTCTGCAACCGGTCCTGGACCATGCGGTTGTCGGCGACCTGCTGGGCGAGGTCTTCCGCGCTCGTGCTGCGCGAGGCGATTTCGCCACCTTCACCGGCCAGCTTGAGGATTGGTTCGACGCCAGCGGGGGCGACCCGCAATTCGATACCACCCCTGGCATAAGTGCCGCCCTGCTGAGAGACCGACAGCACCGCGCAATCGCCGAAACGTGCCTGCAGGCACGCCTCCTGCACTGCGTCGACGCGCTTGGGAATCTCTGCCGCCGGCACGCGCACCTGCACATCCGTCTCGTAGGCAAGGAAGGTACCTGCCGGTGCCTGCAGCGCCTTGTCCCGAGCAAGCGGTGCAGCCGGGGCGATCGCCGCATAGCTCTCCGCATCCGCCGCGGCTTGCGGGCCGACCTTCTTGCTGCAGCCCGCCGCAATCACCATCACGGCCAAGACACCCAGCGCGCGCCACCTCACAGCCTGGCTCCATCAAACGCTACAACCTTCAGCGCGGCCAGATCCACGTCCGGCAGGCAGCGCACGTTCACCGCCACCATGCGTTCGCCATTCTGCGGATTGGTGCCCTCGCTGAAGGGCGCGATCCCGCACACCGTGCAGTGGTGATGGTCGATGTGGTGCTGGTTGAACTGGTAGGTCGCCAACCGCGCCGGGGCACTGCCGAGCACCAGCGCCTGATGCGGGCCGAACCACAGCAGGCCGCCGCGACGCCTGCACATCGAACAATTGCAGTCGTAGACCTCGGCGATGGCCGGCTCGGCCTCCAGCTCGAACGCGATCGCCCCGCAATGACAGCTGCCTATGTATTTCATCTCCGCCTCCCAGTGGAAAAGGGCGAGTGTAGAACGGGTTATCGAGTGGCGTGCAAAGCGGCTCGCCCGGGATCGCCCCATCCAACGGCAGGGGCACAGCCAAGGCCGCCGCCGTATGCTGGGCGTTTCGTCCACCCTGAGCCACACCATGCGCAAGCACCTGCTCGCTGTTGCCCTGCTCGCCGCCCTCGCCGGCTGCCAGCAGGCCGAATCCCCCTCGACCGCATCGCACGATGCCCATGCCGCGGCGGTCGCCGATCCGGCTGCGGATACCCGCTTCGCCGACCTGTCGAAGAAGGCGCTCGACACCTGGATGCAGCTCTCGCCAGTCAATGCCACCCAGGCCGGCGAGCACCGCTTCGACACCCAGATCGACGACCTCAGCACCGCCGGTCGCCAGAAGAGCCTGGATGCCAGCAAGGCGCTGCTGGCCGAACTGAACACGATCGACGTCGCCAAGCTCTCGCGCGAGAACCAGGTCGACGCGGCGATCCTGCGCAACCAGCTGCAGTCGGACATCTGGAGCAGCGAGACCCTGCAGAGCTGGGCCTGGGATCCGCAGCTTTACAACGGCCTGGCCGGCAGCGCGATCTACGGCCTGATGGCGCGCGAATTCGCGCCGCTGCCGGAGCGCATCAAGTCGGCGACCGAGCGCATGGAGAAGATCCCGCAGATCTTCGCGCAGGCACGCGCGAACCTGGATCCGGCACGCGTGCCGCAGGTGCATGCCACCACCGTCGCCAAGCAGAACAAGGGCATCCTCTCGATCGTCGATACCTTCATCACCCCGCACCTGGGTGAGCTGGCGCCGGCCGACGCCGAGCGCACCCGCGCCGCTATCGAGACGCTGAAGAAGGCGGTAGCCGACCAGCAGGAATGGCTGGACAAGACGCTGGTGCCGAACGCCAAGGGCGACTTCCGCATCGGTGCGGAGAAATACGACCAGAAGCTGAAGTTCGCGCTGCTGTCTTCGCTGTCGCGCGCGGACATCAAGCAGCGCGCCGAATCCGAACTCGCGCGCGTGCGCACCGAGATGTACGGCATCGCCCGTACCGTGCTGAAGGACAAGCCGAACGCGCCGGCGCTGCCGGATACGCCGAGCGACGAGCAGCAGCAGGCCGCGATCGAAGCGGCGCTGGAGCTGGCCTACGCCGAGCATCCGGCGCGCGACAAGGTGGTCGAGGACGCCAAGGCCTCGCTGAAGTCGGCGACCGACTTCGTGCGTGCACACGACCTGGTGACGCTGCCGGACGCACCGGTGGACGTGATCCTGATGCCGGAGTTCCAGCGCGGCGTCGCGGTGGCCTACTGCGATTCGCCCGGCCCGCTCGACAAGAACCTGAAGACCTTCTACGCGATCTCGCCGATCCCGGACGATTGGACGCAGGCGCAGGCCGACTCGTTCCTGCGCGAATACAACTCGCGGATGATCCACCTGCTGTCCATCCACGAGGGCATCCCCGGCCACTACCTGGAAGGCTGGCACTCGGCCAAGTTCCCCTCGACGCTGCGCGGCGTGCTGCGTTCGGGTCTGTTCGCCGAAGGTTGGGCGGTCTACACCGAGCGGATGATGCAGGAGCAGGGCTATCTCGATAACGATCCGCTGTTCCATCTGGTGCAGTTGAAGTTCTACCTGCGCACGATCGCCAACGCGATCCTCGACCAGGGCGTGCAGGTGGACGGCTGGAGCCGCGAACAGGCCATGCATCTGATGACCCACGACACCTTCCAGCAGGAGAGCGAGGCGTCCGGCAAATGGACGCGTGCGCAGCTGTCTTCCGCGCAGCTGCCGACCTACTTCGTCGGCGTGCAGGAGCATCTGGACATGCGCAAGGCGGTGCAGGAAAAGCAGGGCGCCGCGTTCAACCTGAAGGCCTACCACGACCAGGTGCTCTCGTACGGCGCCCCGCCGGTGCGCTTCGTGCGTGAGTTGATGCTGGATCAGCCGATCGAGTGATGCTCAGCATGTAGGCATGCCGGAGTGCCAAGGACGGCGCTCAAGCCAGCAGATTGCACTGGCAGCAATTGAGCTACACGCGGCACGCGCATGCCCGGGACGTTCCCGGATCCGATGTTTTCCCGTCGCTCCGACGTAGCGCCTGACCCCGCGAAGGCGGGGCCGGGAGCCCGGTGACTTTCACCGTGATCCGATCGAAAGTCGCCGGATCCCCGCCTGCGCGGGGACGACGATCTACATCCGCACCGACCTTGGTCGACACCATCACTTCAACTCGTCACCCGTTGAATCCGCTGCCCTCACGCCGCTTCACCCACCGGCATCTCGACACGCGGCCCTCGATGCCAGGTCAGCATCGCGCCCAGCACCATCGTGACCACCGCGAACAGCGGGCCGCCCAAGGCGCCGAACTGATCCACCAGTACGCCACCGCCGATCGCGCCGCTTGCGATCGCGACCTGGAATGCGGTCACCAGCAAGCCACTGGCGCCTTCGGCCTGGTCCGGCGCGGCACGCACCATCCAGATCTGCAGGCCCACCGGGAATGCGCCGAACGCGAAGCCCCACAAGGTGATCGCCACCGCCGCCACCGTCGGCGACTCGCCGCGCATCAGCAGGCTCGCCGCCAGCAATGCGATCAGCGTGCTGCCGAACAACACCGCCACGCGCTCGCTGCGTCCGGCCAGCCAGCCGCCGAACAGGTTGCCGAAGAAGCCGCCGATGCCGTAGCCCAGCAGGATCCCTGAAATCGCGCCTATCGACAGATGGGTGACGTTCTCCATCAGCGGCCGGATGTAGGTGAAGCCGGCGAAGTGGCCGGAGATCACCAGCAACACCACCAACAGCACGATGCGGACCGAGCGGCGTCCCAGCAACTCGCCGAGCACGCGCAGGTCCGACGAACCGCGCGGCCGCAGCGACGGCAGCGTCGCGACCTGCGACAGCAAGGTCAGCAGCGAAACCACACCCGCTGCCACGAAAGCGCTGCGCCAGCCCCAGTTCGCGCCCATCCACGCCCCCACCGGCGCGGCGCAGACCGTGGCGACCGAGACGCCACTGAGGATCAACGACATCGCCCGCGGGAACAGCGCCTCGGGCACCAGCCGCATCGCCAGCGGCGCGGCCATCGCCCAGAAGCCGCCCAGCGCCACGCCAAGCACCACGCGCGCCACCAGCAACGTCGTCAGCGTGTGCGCGGCTACCGCCAGGACGTTGGACAGCACCAGCAACAGGGTCAGGCCGAACATCACGTAACGGCGGTCGAGGCGGCGGGTCAGCAACGGCAGCATCGGAGCGGCGACGGCGGCCACCAGCGCGGTCGCGGTGACGCTCTGCCCGGCCGCCCCCTCGCTGATGGCCAGATCGGCCGCCATCGAGGTCAGCAGGCTGGCCGGCAGGAACTCGGCGGTGACCAGGCCGAACACGCCGAGGGTCAGCGAGAACACCGCCCACCATTGGGCGGAGGCGGCGGTTTCGGGCAAGGCGGTGCTGTCGGCGCACTCGGAGCAGGCGTTGGACATCAGAGGGGGCCGGAGAAAGAAGGGACAGGCAGCTTAGGCGTATGATCCAGGCGTTTCCATGCTGGAAGCTCCGCAATGCTTATCCAATCGTCCCAGCCCTCCCCCATCGTCCCGGCCCCAGCACCACCGGACATGCTGACCCAGGTGCTGCTGGGGCTGCGCCTGAATGGGGTGGAGTACGGCCGTTGCGAGTTGCCGACACCGTGGTCGCTGGCCTTCCCGGCGCAACGCGACGCGCGCTTCCATTTCGTCGCGCGCGGCGGCGCCTGGCTGCGCGTCGAAGGCGCGGACTGGAAACGGCTGCGCACCGGCGATGCGGTATTGCTGCCGCGCGGCAGCGCACACGTGTTGGCGAGTGCGCCGGACGTGCCGACGGTGGATATCGGCAGCTGCGCACGCACAGCGGTGTCCGAGGATGTCTACCTGGTGCGCAAATGCGGGGACGCGCGCACCGCCGAGCCGGAGGTCGAATCCACGACACCGGCCGATGTGCTGTTCTGCGGGGCGATGCGTTTCAACCTGGATCCGTTGCATCCGCTGCTGGCGATGATGCCGGAGCGGATGCTGGCCGATGACCTGATCAAGCGTGATCCGGCCGTGCCGGTGCTGCTGGAGGCGATGGAACGCGAGGCCTCGCTGGACCGCATCGGTGCCTGCGGCATCCTCGCGCGGATGGCCGATGTGCTGGCCGCCAGCATCATCCGTGCCTGGGTCGAGTGCGCCTGCAGCGATTCCAGCGGCTGGATCGCCGCGGTGCACTGCCCGAAGATCGGCAGGGTGATCGCCGCCATCCACGCCGAACCCGAGCGCGACTGGAGCGTCGCCGAGCTTGCCCAGCTGATGGGCGCCTCGCGCTCGCGCTTCGCCGAATCGTTCACCCGCACCGTCGGCGAGAGCCCGGCGCGCTATGTGGCCAAGGTCAAGATGTTCCAGGCGCGGCGCTGGATCCAGCAGGAAGGCATGCGCGTGACCGTCGCCGCCGGCAGGCTGGGTTATGACAGTGAGGCCTCCTTCAGCCGTGCGTTCAAACGCATCATCGGCGTACCGCCGAGTGCGGTGCGTGCGCCTGCTGCAACGGTTGCTGCCACTGCGGTCTAGGAAAGAACGATTTCCGTCATTCCCGCGAAACGCGCTTCCACAGCCGAATGGCTGGTAAAGCGTGAATGACGGATCAAAGTCAGCGGATCAAAGTGGATTCGTTCAGCACCGCAACACGCGTCCCGCCGTATTTCGACACGCGGAAACCGTGACGTACTCCCGCCTCGACAGCACATCCGCACGACCATGTTTCGATCGGTAACGTCCGTTTATCGAAATGCATCGTGCGCGACACACCGCGTCAACCTGCACGGAGAGTGAGCCTCTAGGATCGCCATGCACTTTCCGCCTCCACGACAGGAGCATGCAGATGAAGATCCTCGCCGCCCTTCCCCTTCTGGGCACGCTATGCCTGATCCACCCTGCTTCGGCTGCGGAGCAGGCTCAAAAGACCGACACGGCATCGACCAGCGCGACTGCCGCGACGACCGGCCAGGGCCATACCTGCCCACCTCCGGGCCCGCCGCCGGATGGCAGGGGTCCGCCGCCGCGTGACGGCGACAGACCACCGCCGCCTCCACCGCCGCGCGATGGCGACAATCGCCCGCCACCGCCGCGCGACGGCAAGGGGCCGCCGCCCTGCGCGCCGCCCAAGGACAAGGACAAGAGCTCGGTGTCCTCCAAGTCTTCCGACTCGGATGGCACGGGCAAGCTCAGCACGGAGAAGTAACCGCGCGGCTTACGCGTCGGCCGCGACGAATCCTCCGGTCTGCCGCGCCCACAGCCGTGCATACAGTCCGCCACGCGCGACCAGCTCAGCGTGCGTGCCGGTCTCGACGATCGCGCCGTGATCCATCACCACCAGTCGGTCCATGCGCGCGATGGTCGAGAGCCGGTGCGCGATCGCGATCACCGTCTTGCCGGCCATCAATTCGTCGAGGCTGTCCTGGATCGCCGCCTCGACCTCCGAATCCAGCGCCGAAGTCGCTTCGTCCAGCACCAGGATCGGGGCGTCCTTGAGCAGCACGCGCGCGATCGCGATGCGTTGGCGCTGTCCACCGGACAGCTTCACACCGCGCTCGCCGACGTGCGCGTCGTAACCGCGCCGGCCCTCGCCATCCACCAGCGTCTCGATGAAGCCGTCCGCACGCGCCTTGCGTACCGCCGCATGCAACTGCTCATCGCTGGCATCGGGCCGGCCGTACAGCAGGTTGTCGCGGATCGAGCGATGCAGCAGCGAGGTGTCCTGGGTCACCACGCCGATCTGCCGGCGCAGGCTTTCCTGGGTGACCTGGGCGATGTCCTGACCGTCGACCAGGATGCGCCCGCTCTCCAGGTCGTACAGGCGCAGCAGGATGTTCACCAGCGTGGATTTGCCGGCGCCGGACGGGCCCACCAGACCGATCTTCTCGCCCGGCCGCACCCGCAGGTCCAGCCCGGCCATCACGCCACCGCGCTTGCTGTAGTGAAAGTGGATGTTCTCGAAATCCACGTCCCCACGCGTCACCTGCAACACGCGCGCATCCGGGGTGTCCTGCACCGTCAGCGGCCGCGCGATGGTCTGCATGCCGTCCTGCACCGTACCGATGTCCTCGAAGATGCCATTGACCGTCCACATAATCCAGCCGGACATGTTGTGGATGCGGATCACCAGACCGGTCGCGACGGTGATCGCGCCGACGCTGACCTGTCCACGATTCCACAGCCACAGCGCCAACGCGCAGGTACCGACGATCAGGAAGCCGTTGGCGATCGCGATCGAGGTATCCATCATCGTGGTCACGCGGGTCTGCGCGCGATGCTTGACCGCCAGCTCGTCGATCGCCTCGCGCACATAGCCCTGCTCACGACCGGCATGCGCGAACAGCTTGAGCGTGGTCACGTTGGTGTAGCCATCCACGATCCGCCCCATCGCCCGTGAACGCGCATCCGAGGCGATCCAGGCGCGGGTCTTCATGCGCGGCACGAAATACGCCATCAGGCTCGTGTAGGTCACCAGCCAGATCAGCAACGGCGCGGTCAGCCACGGATCGGCCTGGGCGAACAGGTACAGCGCGCTGCCGGTATAGACCACGATGTACCAGAGCGCATCGACCATCTGCACCGCCGACTCGCGCAGCGAAGTGCCGGTCTGCATCACCCGGTTGGCGATGCGCCCGGCGAAGTCGTTCTGGAAGAACGCCAGGCTCTGCCGCACCACGTAGTTGTGCATCAGCCAGCGCGCGCGGTTGCTCAGCCCGGGCACGATCGCCTGGTTGACCAGCAGGTTGTGCAGCGCCACCAACACCGGACGTGCGACCAGCGTGATGCCCGCCATCCACAGCAGCTCGCCGGCGTGGCGCCGGAAGAAATCCGCACCCGGTCGCTCGGCCAGCATGTCGACGATGCGGCCGAGGAAATCGAACATCGCCACCTCCACCAGCGCCAGCAGCAGGCCGGCCAGCAGCGTCGCCAGCAGCAGCGGCCACAATGGGCGCAGGTAGTGCAGGTAGAAACGCCATACCGCGCTGGGCGGCGTGCGACTCTCGGTCGGCGGGAACACCTGTACGAGAGATTCAAACCAACGGAACATCACGAACATCCATCCTTCAAGGACACGCAGGGTAGCCGATGCCACCGACTACGCCGTGTGCATGCCCGATGGCAGCATGTCCTCGTGCGTGGATCCGGCGCCGTCAGAACGTATAGGTCAGCGCCAACGTCACTTCGGCACCGGTGTGGCTGGCGACGATCGGGCTGTCGCTGGCGATGTCGGTGTAGTGCGTGGCGGTGAACTGCACCACGCTGCCCCAGTGCGGAGTGAAGGTGTGGTCCCACTCGATCCCGCTGGAGATCGCATACAAACCCGACCCCGGCGTGAACGCGTCGAACCCGGTGCGCGAGCTTTGCAGCGCGGTGACGCCGTAGTAGGCCTGGTTGTAGCGACTGTTGCCCCAATGCCCGTCCACATCGACCGACACTTCATCGCTGGCGGTCTTCCAGGGCGTGAACTCCACGCCGGCCCGGTAACGCTGGCGACGGAGGCCGCTGCGAAGCGTGAGTTCGGCCTCGGCACTGGCCATGAACCAGGGGTTGAACTGCTGTCCCACCAGCGTCTTGCTGGTGTACGAATCAGGGACCTGGCCCATGCCGGACAGTTCGTGCCCGCCCGGCCGCCAGCGGCTGTCGTGATCGGTGCGGCCCAGGTCGTAGTAGATCGACTGCGACATCGACAGGCCCGAGGCGGTCTGGAACTGCAACCCCACACCGCGCGTGGTGTCGGCAAACAGGATGCCGCGCTGTATCGAGAACACCGGCAACGGCTCCCAGCGGTCCTGCGCGGCGCCATCATAGCTGGGCGTGAACACCGCCGACATGCCGACCGTCAGCTCGGTCTTGTCGCCCCACAGGCTCTGCGGGACGGCAGGTGAAGCCGATGAATCGGACGTCGAAGCCGATTGATCCGTATCGGCAGGCGCGGCCTGAACCACCCAGGGCGCGCAGAACACAGCCACCAAAGCCAGGCGCAGTGCGCCCTCACGTAAGCCGACCGACATCAAGCACCTCTCCTGGGAATCATGCGTCCGGGCAATCTCGACGGCCCGCCAACCTCTCAAGTATCGCGGCATAGGCCTTACACCAGCCTTTCGGCATGGCCGGAAAGCTGAACGAGGCCCCACACCTTTGCATGCCCCGATGTCAGGCCGCGTGACCAAAGCTTTTCCGATAGACCGAAGGTGCCACGCCCACGCCACGCCGGAATGCGGCCCGGAACGATTCCTGGGTCTGGAAACCGCAAGCCTCGGCAACCCGCTCCAGATCCAGCCGCCCCGCTTCCAGCAACGCCTTGGCGGCACGCACCCGCTCCTGCTGCAGCCAGTGCGCTGGCGTCGTGCCGATCGCGAGCTTGAAGCGGCGATAGAAATTGCGCTCGCTCATCGCGGCAACGCGCGCCAGATCCGGCGCGGCGATGCCGGCATGCAGGCGCTGGCGTGCCCAGTCGAACACGCCATCAAACGGATCGTTGCGGCGCTTGGGCACCGGGCTGCTCACGAACTGGCGTTGCCCACCCTCGCGATGCGGCAGCATCACCAGCCGCTGCGCGACCCGGTTGGCGATGGCGGTACCGAAATCGCTGCGGATCAGGTGCAGACCCGCATCGATCCCCGCCGCGCTGCCGGCCGAAGTGACGATCCCGTCGTCCTCGACGTAGAGCGCATCGGAAACCAGCGTACTGGCGGGAAAACACGCCCGGAAACGCTCCTCGTAGCGCCAGTGAGTCGTGGCCCTACGCCCGTCGAGCAGACCGCAATGACCGAGCAGGAACGCGCCCGAACAGATCGACAGTACGCGTGTACCCCGCGCATGCGCCTTGCACAGGGCCGATTTCAACGCTTCGGAAGGCCGTACCTCCGGCCCGCTCCAGCCGGGAACCACGATCGTGTGCGCCTTGCGCAACTGCTCCAACCCACCATCAGCGGCAATCCGCATGCCGCCGATACCGCTGCGCACCCGGGCGGTGGTCATCGCCACGCCGAAGCGATACCAGGGCACGTCCAGTTCCGGTCGCTGGAGCCCAAACAGCTCTGCGGCGATGCCAAATTCGAACAGGCACAGGTTCGGATACGCCAGCGCGACCACGTAACGAGGACTTTTCGACATGGCAGGAAATGACCGGTGTTCGTCAATCCTGCCAGTTTAGCCCGCGCCTTGCCCGGATCACACTGACGCCTCCCAACCCCAGGAGACGATCGATGCAAAGCCCCGTACTGCGGACACCCGCCACCAGCGCCCAGGCACTGCAGCACTTCGGCGCCAAGCTGGCGCTGGAAACGGATTGCTGGGACGTGCACGAAGCGCTGTCGTCCGGCACGCCGGGATTCGTGCTGCTCGATGTCCGCTCGCCCGAGCTGTATGCGCAAGGCCACGTGCCGGGCGCGCTCAATCTCCTGCACCGCAAGATCGTGCAGGGCAAGCTCGCCGAGTATCCGGCTGACACCTTGTTCGTCGTGTACTGCGCCGGCCCACACTGCAATGGGGCCGACAAGGCCGCGTTGCGGTTGGCCACGCTGGAACGCCCGGTGAAGTTGATGATCGGCGGCATCACCGGCTGGCTGGACGAGGGCTTCGCGCTGGCGCGCGACCAAGCCATCTGAGCACCAACCTCTCGTAGGAGCGGCTCTGGGTGGCCTAGGGCCATCAGCCGCGATGGAGCTTTACCGGTGAAGCTCCATCGCGGCTAAAGCCGCTCCTACGGACCCGGAGAGATCAGTAACCCGTTACTCCACCGGCACCAACACCAGATCCTGGAAGTCGAAGCTGAAATCGGTCAACGCCGACACCGACTCCATCCGCAGCTCGCGCACCTTGCCGTCCGGCGTCAGCGCGAAATTGACGAACGCATCGGCATTGAGCGAGCGATCGTCCCAGCGCACGATGAACGTGTCGTGCTGCCAATGCTCGAGCGTGCCCAGCAACTGCGCGGTCTTGGCGAACTGCAGACGCAAACGCTTGCCGTCCTGACGAATCGCAACATCGCCATACCAGGCATCGCGGTAAGTGCCGACATAGCCGGACAGAGGCAACGATGGCCTGGACGTCGCATCGCGCGCGGCCACGTGCTTGTCCCAGCTCTCGTCAGCCTTTTCCTGTGCCTTGGCCGCCGCCTTGGCGTAGGCCGCGGTCCAGTCGGTCTTCGGCGCATTGAGGTAGGCATCCAGTACCTGCATCGTCACCGCGTTGAACGCCGCGCCGATCTCCTGATTGGTCAACACGATCACGCCGAGCTTCTGCTCCGGCAGCAGGGTCAGGCGCGACACCATGCCCGGCCAGCCGCCGGTGTGCCAGACCAACCGGTGGCCGCGATAGTCACTCAGGCTCCAACCCTCGCCATAACCGGCGAAGTTCGGCTTGGCCGGCAGCAACTCGGGCACGCCCGGCTCGGCGATCGCGATCGGCGTGATCACCGACCACATCTCGCGCTGACGCGCCTCGGTGAACAGCGGCGTGCCATCCGCCAACTGTCCGCCGGCCAGTTGTACGTTCATCCACTTGGCCAGATCGTGCACGCTGGCGTAGATGCCGCCGGCGCCGGAGTTGTTGGACCAGGTCAGCGGCGCGACCGTGCGCAACTCGGTGAAGTCGTACTTGGCGTGGCCGACCGCCGGCGCATCGCCCGGCCGCAGATGGTCCGCATTGAAACGCGTGCCGCTCATGCCGACCGGATCGAAGATGCGCTTCTGCAGGAAATCGGCGTAGGACATCCCCGAAACCTGCTCGATCACCTTCTGCGCCACCGCGTAGAGGATGTTGTCGTAGGCATAGCGATCGCGGAAGCCGCCCTTCAACGGCACCTTGGCCAGTCGCTTGACCACCTCGTCGGTGCTGTAGCCCGTGGTCGGCCAGAACAGCAGGTCACCGGCGCCCAGGCTCAACCCACTGCGATGCGCGAGCAGGTCGCGGATGCGCATTTCGCCGGTGACATAGGGATCGGACATGCGGAACCACGGCAGGTGGTCGATCACCCGGTCGTCGAGCCTGAGCTTGCCTTCGTCGGCCAGGATCGACAGCGAGGCGGCGGTGAACGCCTTGGTGTTGGAAGCGATCGCGAACGGCGTGGTCGCCGTCACCGGATCGGCCTTGCCGATCTCGCGCACCCCATAGCCACGCTCCAGCACCACCTGCCCATCCTTGACGATCGCCACCGCGATGCCCGGCACGTCGAAGGTCTTGCGCACGCGCTCGACCTGCGCATCGAAATCGCGTAATCCCGCCGGCACATCGACTTCGACTTTCACTTCCGCTTCCGCCGCCTGCGCGGCCATCGCAATCACCATCACGCTCCCCAGCCACCACGTCTTCAATCGCATTCTCCTCGGTGTGATCAATCCAGCGGCAACTGCAGCGGCGACAACAGCACGCCGTTGGCATCCGCGTACAACCAATGCCCCGGCACGAACACGACGCCGGCAAAGTTCACCGGTACATCCACCTCGCCCAGCCCCCGCTTCTCGGTCCTGCGCGGACATGCCGCCAGCGCGAACACGCCCAGCGGCAACGTCGCCAGCACTTCCACATCACGCACGCAGCCGTGGATCAGCACGCCGGCCCAGCCGTTGCTCGCCGCGTTGGCGGCGATCTGGTCGCCCAGCAGCGCATGCCTGAGCGAGCCATGCCCATCCACCACCAGCACCCGGCCCTGGCCGGGCACTGCCGCCAGCTCGCGCACGCGCGAGTTGTCCTCGCTGCAGTGCACTGTCATGACCGGCCCGGAGAACGCATCCCGGCCACCGAAGCTGCGAAACAGCGGCTCGGCGACCGCCACGTCGGGGAAACGGTCACACAGGTCCGGTGTGGTCCAGCGCATGGCCAGCTTCCTCTGGTTGGGGAACGTCGGGATAGTAGCCGGACACGTGACGGCCGCGCAGTGCCCCGACGGGCCCAGGAATCCACCGACAGCACCGGCACGACTGCGCGCGGTGGTAACGTAGCCCCGGCAACCCCGTCGTCGCGTCACGTGACACGGACGCATCGCCCAGCCCCGCCACCGTCGTCAGCGACACGGCGCAGCCAATCGAAGGCGATCTTCGGGAGTGCTCCGGACGGACGCCGGGACGAGGATCAGGCTTTCTCCGTGGATGCCACGCGGACGATGCCGGAACGAGAACGCAGGCAGTCAATCAGGAAACCACGTCTTGAACGGACTTTTCGAAACGTCGCCGCAGGCCAGCGACGGCATCCACGTCGGTATCGGCGGCTGGGTCTACGAGCCGTGGCGCGCCGGCATGTTCTATCCCTCCGGGCTGGTGCAGCGGCGCGAGCTGGGATACGCCAGCCGCCACCTCACCAGCATCGAGATCAACAGCACCTACTACGGCACGCAGAAACCGGCGACCTACGCGAAGTGGCGCGACGAGACCCCCGAGGGCTTCGTGTTCTCGGCCAAGGCGCCCAAGCGGATCGTGCAGGCGCGTCATCTGGCCGGCACCGGTGCCCAGGTCGATGACTTCATCGGCGGCATCTCCGAACTGGGCAGCCGGCTGGGCCCACTGGTCTGGCAGTTCGCGCACGGGCGGACGCTGCAGCAGGACGACTTCGACGCCTTCCTGGCCCTGCTGCCACAGAAAATCGGCGAGCGGCGCCTGCGCCACGTCCTTGAGATCCGCGATCTCGCATTCGTGGACGCCGCCCTGCTCGCGCGGATACGCCAACACGGCATGGCGACGGTGTTCACCGACAGCGACGAATACCCCTCGTTCGCCGACCTCGGCGGCGACTTCGTCTATGCGCGCCTGATGCGCAGCCAGTCCGACATCGACACCGGTTATCCGGACGCAGCGCTGCAGCGCTGGTCCGAGCGCATCCAGGCGTGGCGACGTGGCGAAGACAACCCCGACCTGCCACACATCGGCGCGCCGCTGCCGCCGGGCAAACCACGCGAGGTATTCGTCTACTTCATCAGCGCCGCCAAGGAACGCAACCCGGCCGCGGCCATGACACTGCTGCGCAAACTGGCCGACGCGAGCAATTCGTAGGAGCGGGGGGGGGGGGGGGGGGGGGGGGGGGGGGGGGGGGGGGGGGGGGGGGGGGGGGGGGGGGGGGGGGGG
>NZ_JBYSVX010000018.1:0-89283 GCF_058986605.1 Pseudomonas sp. GW821-FHT07E12
GCTGGTGATCCTCAATGCCCGCGCTCGTGATGCCTGGGCCGGCACACCTGCGCTTGGGTAAACAAGACAGTTGCTACGCGGGGCGAGGGGCAATTCCATCCCCAGAGAGCCCGGATTCGTCGCCGGATCCGGCGCTTCGTCGCAATGCCGTTGCCGGTCCTGGAACCGGGGCGGCATGCTGTCGGCCACCGGAAACCCGGGACTGTCCAATTGCTTCGGAGCCTGCAGATGAAGACGCTCTTCGCGATCGCCGCCTGGTGCATCCTGTTCGTGTTGTGCTGGCCGCTGGCGTTTCTGGTGTTGCTGATGTGGCCGCTCGTCTGGCTGCTGTCGCTGCCATTCCGACTGGTGGGCATCACCTTCGAGGCGCTGTTCGCGTTCCTGCGTGCGTTGTTGATGCTGCCGGCACGCCTGTTTGGCTGGCGGCCGGCGCAGACGGCGTGATGGTCAGAGCTTGCGTACGCGGAACCGGCGGCCCTTGATCTTGCCTGCTTCCAGCCGCGCCAGCGCCTTGCTGACGTGCTGGACGGCCACCGCTACGTAGGAACGGGTCGGGAAGATCGAGATCTTCCCGATCGCCGCGCTCGACAGGCCGGCCTCGCCGGTCAGGGCGCCGAGGATGTCGCCGGCGCGCAGCTTGTCGGTCTTGCCGCCGTCGATGCGCAGCGTCGCCATCGATGCCTCCGGGAGCTTCGGCGGCTTGCCGGTCGCCAGCGGGGCGTTGGAGAAGCGCAGCGGTTCGCCCAATTCGGCTTCGACGAGCTTCGCACGTGCCTGTTCGCGAGGTGCGACCAGGCTCAGTGCACGCCCGGCCTTGCCGGCGCGTGCGGTGCGGCCGATGCGATGGCGGTAGGTGTCCACGTCGGTGGGCAGCTCGTAGTTGAGCACCACGTCGATGTCTTCCACGTCCAGCCCGCGCGCGGCCACGTCGCTGGCGACCAGCACATTGCAACTGCGGTTGGCGAAGCGCACCAGCACCTCGTCGCGGTCGCGCTGTTCCAGATCACCGTGCAGCGCCAGCGAGGAGAAGCCGAACTGCTGCAGCGAGTTGGCAACCTCGTCCACTTCCTTGCGGGTGTTGCAGAACACCAGCGCCGATTCCGGCGCGAAGCGCAGCAGCAATCCGGCCACGGCCTTCTGCCGGTGTGCCGGCTCGACCTCGAAGAACTGCTGGTCGATCGCGGGCACGCTGTCGGCGCCTCTGATGGTGACCTCGGCCGGTTCCTTCAGCAGCTGGCGGGCCAGTTCGCGGATCGCGTCGGGGTAGGTGGCCGAGAACAGCAGGCCCTGACGCTGCGCGGCGCAGCGGCCGGCGATCTCGCGGATCGGCTCTTCGAAGCCCATGTCGAGCATGCGGTCGGCCTCGTCCAGTACCAGCGTGGCGACCTTGCCGAGGTTGAGCGCACGCATCCGCGCCAGCTCCTGGATGCGGCCGGGCGTGCCCACCACCACCTGCGGCACGTGCGCCTGCAACGAGGCCACGTGCGGATCCAGCGCGACCCCGCCGGTCAGCACCGACAGTTTGAGGTTGGGGATACCGGTGGCGAGCTTGCGCAGTTGCTTGCCGACCTGGTCGGCCAGTTCGCGGGTCGGGCAGAGCACCAGTGCCTGCACGCGCAGCAGCGCCGGGTCGATGCGGTTGAGCAGGCCCAGCCCGAACGCGGCGGTCTTGCCGCTGCCAGTCGGGGCCTGTGCGATCACGTCACGGCCTTCAAGGATCGGCGGCAGGGCGAGTGCCTGCACCGGCGTCAGCTTGGTGTAGCCGAGGGCATCGATGCCGGCGGCGAGGGCCGGCGAGAGCGGCAGGGAGGCAAATTCAGTCATGCGGCATTGTACGGGAGCGGGGATTCGGGATTCGGGATGACCAGCCATTACCAGCCATTCGGCTGTTGTGAAGCTCTTCGGCTGTGGAAAGCGGGGATTCGTAAGAGCACGGGCTACTGAGCTTTTGCCAATCCCGAATCCCCACTCCCGTACAATGGGGGATGCCTTTGATTACCTTGAATGCGCTCGACTACAGCGTCGGCGGCCCGTTGTTGCTGGAAAAAGCCGAATTGGCGATCGAACCGGGCGAACGCATCGCCCTGATCGGTCGCAACGGCGCCGGCAAGTCCACTTTGATGAAATTGATTGCCGGCGAGCTGCGCCCGGACGACGGCGAGGTGCGCGTCCAGCAGGGCGTGCGCGTGACGCGGCTGGAGCAGGAGGTGCCGCAGGGCACCGACGGCAGCGTGTTTGACGTGGTCGCCGACGGCCTGGGCGATCTGGGTCACTGGCTGGCCGAGTTCCATCACCTCAGCCACGCCGAGCACGTGGATATGGATGCGTTGGGGCATGTGCAGTCGAAGATCGATGCCGCCGACGGCTGGGCGCTGGACCAGCGCGTGGCCGAGACGCTGATGCGCCTGGACCTGGATGGCGACGTGGAGTTCGCGCGGCTGTCCGGCGGCATGAAGCGCCGCGTGCTGCTGGCGCGCGCGCTGGTGTCGGCACCGGACGTGCTGCTGCTGGACGAGCCGACCAACCACCTGGACATCGAGGCGATCGACTGGCTCGAGGTCTTCCTCAAGGGCTGGAGCGGCAGCGTGCTGTTCGTGACCCACGACCGCCGCTTCCTGCGCGCGCTGGCGACCCGCATCGTCGAGATCGATCGCGGCCAGGTCACCAGCTGGCCGGGCGACTGGGCCAACTACGAGCGTCGCCGCGAGGAGCGGCTCAATGCCGAGGCGCAGGAGAACGCGCGCTTCGACAAGCTGCTGGCGCAGGAGGAGGCGTGGATCCGCCAGGGCATCAAGGCCCGCCGTACCCGCGATGAAGGCCGCGTGCGTCGGCTCAAGGCGATGCGCAGCGAGCGCATGCAGCGGCGTGACCTGGGCGGCAATGTCCGGATGGAAGCCTCCAAGGGCGATTCGTCCGGCAAGAAGGTCATCGACGTCAAGGACGTCAACTTCGCGTTCGGCGAGCGCACGATGGTCGGCGATTTCTCCACCACGATCCTGCGCGGCGACCGCATCGGCCTGATCGGCCCCAACGGCAGCGGCAAGACCACGCTGCTGAAGCTGCTGCTGGGCGAGTTGCAGCCGCAGTCGGGCGAAGTGCGGCTCGGCACCAATCTGCAGATCGCCTATTTCGACCAGTACCGCGCCACCCTGCGCGAGGACTGGAGCGCGATCGAGAACGTCGCCGAGGGCGCGGACTTCATCGACATCAACGGCAAGCGCAAGCACATCCACGCTTACCTGCAGGATTTCATGTTCACCCCGGAGCGTGCGCGTGCGCCGATCACCCGCCTGTCCGGTGGCGAGCGCAACCGGCTGCTGCTGGCACGGTTGTTCGCACAGCCGTCCAACCTGCTGGTGATGGACGAACCGACCAACGATCTCGATGTCGAGACGCTGGAGCTGCTGGAGGAGTTGCTGGCCGATTACCCCGGTACGCTGCTGCTGGTCAGCCATGACCGCGACTTCCTCGACAACGTGGTCACCTCCACGTTGGTGATGGAAGGTGAGGGCCATATCGGCGATTACGTGGGCGGCTATAGCGATTGGGTGCGGCAGCGTCCGGCAGCGATGGCAGCACTCGTGAAGCCGGCCGAAAAGCCGGTGGTCGTGGAAGCGCCGAAGCAGGCCGAGCCGGCGGCCAGCAAGCGCAAGCTCAGTTACAAGGAGCAGCGCGAGCTGGAGCAGTTGCCGGTGCGGATCGAGACGCTGGAAGGCCAGGTCGCGACACTGACCGCGTCAATGAACGATCCGGCCTTCTTCAATCGCGACGCCGCGGCGGTCACCGCCGATACGCAGAAGTTGGCAGCGGTGCAGGCGGAACTCGACGCGGCTTACGCGCGTTGGTCCGAGCTGGATAGCTGACGGGCGCCGATACGGCGCCGCGGGTTACCGTCGTCCCCGCGAAGGCGGGGATCCAGTGTCTTTAAAGCTTTGCGCTGCGTTTCAAGTCGCTGGGTCGGCGCCCCGTCCCTCGCGCGTAGCGTGAGGGCGTTCGGCCGGATGTGAGTCAGTGGCTCGCAAGCAACCCGGCCTGAGAGGGGACGACGGAGGACCCGCGGATGGGGCCTCAGTCTTCCGATTCCAGTCCGATGAAGACCGTGAACACCGTACTGCTTTCGCGCCAGCTGTCGGTGGCCTCGTCGAGGATGTCCAGCAGCGTGCGGAAGTCGGCGCCGGCCGCGGTGCGCAGCGCCTCGGCTGATTCCACCAGCAGCGCATAGCCGCCGCTGGACGGCTGCCACGACAGGTCACGCAGCGCATCACTCAGGGCATCCCAGTTGCGGCCGAAGTGGGATGGGAAATCCAGTTGCGTGGCCAGCCGGGCCAGCAGCGTGTGCTTGTCGGTGCAATCGCGCAGGTCCACGCGCAACACGCGCAGTCCGGCATCGCGAGCGAGTGCGGCCAGCGTGTCCAGATCCGTATCGCCGACCGCGTAGACGCCCGAGCGCGCGGGATTGGCCAGATCGAGATCGAAGCCGCCGCTCATTGAGTGCGCTCGGGAACACTGAAGCTCTTGAAGCTCTCGTAGTGGTCGTCGGTGTAGTACCAGATCTCCGGCGGTGTGCCCCCGGTGATGATGCGGCGGGCACAGCGATCGCGTGAGCCGGGGGTTTCCACCGTGTATTCGTGGTAGTAGCCGCGTGGCCGGTCGGGCAGAAGCCGTTCGCGGTTGCCGAACACGCTGTTGTCCTGGCGATGCGAGAACGGGCCACCGCGCTGGATCAGGGCGATCGTGTCAGCCGCCTCGGGCGGCAGGAACTGTGGCAGCCCTTCTGGCGCGGTCGTCGGTGTCGAAGTCGGTGCGGCTGTCGGTGCGCGGTTGGCGTCAGCGGCGACCGGCGGGTTGAGCGCGGGAGCGAACTGAGGATGCGGTTGCTGCAGCTGTCGCATGCCCCACAGTCCCGCCAGCAGCAGGACGATCGCGGTGATCAGCAGTGCGGGTCGGCGCATCGGCCTGCCTCCTCTCGGAACGGAGCCGCAGTATGACGCGCCGTAGATGTTCCTGAGTTGAATCCCGGTCCGGGGACATGCGGGCTCCTGCGCGGGACTCGCCCTTGAATGCGGGGTGGCTGAAATGCGCTTTGCACATGAGGTTCACCAGCATGTAACCGGGGCTCCTGCAGTGTGATCAGCTGCGCTGCACGCAACCGTGGGATGAAGTTTCCCCGGTGCCGCACTTGGTAAGTGCCCGCGGCGTCCTTACCATTCACCCCGCAACGCCCGGTCTACCGCCGGGCGGCCGAGTCCAGGAGACCACGCATGGCCTACACCCTCCCCAAGCTGCCCTACGCTTACGACGCGCTTGAGCCGAACATCGATGCGCAGACGATGGAGATCCATTACACCAAGCACCACCAGACCTACATCAACAACGTCAATGCGGCGTTGGAAGGCACCGAGTATGCGGATCTGCCGGTCGAGGAGCTGGTTTCCAAGCTGAAGTCGCTGCCGGAGAACCTGCAGGGCCCGGTGCGCAACAACGGTGGCGGTCACGCCAACCACTCGCTGTTCTGGACCGTGCTGTCGCCGAACGGCGGCGGTGAGCCGAAGGGCCTGGTCGCCGCGGCGATCGACAAGGACCTGGGCGGTTTCGAGAAGTTCAAGGAAGCTTTCACCAAGGCTGCGATCAGCCGCTTCGGTTCGGGTTGGGCGTGGTTGAGCGTGACCCCGGACAAGAAGCTGGTGGTCGAGAGCAGTGCCAACCAGGACAGCCCGCTGTTCGAGGGCAACACGCCGATCCTGGGTCTGGACGTGTGGGAGCATGCGTACTACCTGAAGTATCAGAACCGTCGTCCGGAATACATCGGGGCGTTCTACAACGTGGTGAATTGGGAAGAGGTTGAGCGTCGTTACAAGGACGCTATCGCCTGATTCTGTTTTAGGTGGTGAGGATGCGAGGCCGGGGCCGGTGGGTTCCGGCCTTTTTGCTTTGGGGCGGGTAGTGGGTGGACAGGGAGCCTACGCTTTACTCGTAATCTCTCAGTCGTCGTCCCCGCGAAGGCGGGGACCCAGCGACTTTCGCGCCATCTCACCACTATCGGTATCTATCGTCATCCCCGCGAACGCGGGGGCGAAGCGCCGCTGCTTGCGAGCCACTGGCTCGCGCGGCGCTGAGCGCCATCGGGCTTGTCCGATGGCCGGGGGGCGCAGACCCAGTGCCTTGGGCTTTCTGTATGAAGACAGGGGAGATCAGTCGTCACCAGTCGGCAAAGAGAATCCCCGCAACCGCCGCATCAATTCAGCGGTGCTGGCGATACCGGTTCGGGCGGAAGGATGATGGTGGCGAGCAGGCCGTGGGTTGCTTCGGGGCCTGCGCCGGGATCGGTGGTGATCGGTTGGATCGACTGGGCGCGCAGGGGCGGGCGTACATACACCTGTTCGCCGGTGCAGACGGGCGCCGGCTCGGTGGGGTCGGTGCCGGGCAGGGCATTGCGGTAGCGCGGGGCGAATGGGCGCAGTTCCTCCGACTCCGGGGCAGTGGCCATGTCACCGACTACCAGCGCCGGGGTGTCGCCGGAGATGACGTCGATCCAGCGCAGCAGGTTGCGTACCTGCGCGGCGCGGATCGCGGCCGATTCCTCTGATGCGCTCGCGTCGCCGGGGTACAGATGGGTCACGTAGACGTCGATCGCCGTGCCGTCCAGATCCAGCTGCACCATGCCGGCGGTGCTGGCGACTTCGAAGGGATGCAGCAGCGTCACCGCATCGGCGACGACCGGGCGGCGGGTGAGCAGGGCGTTGCCGACGCGGCGTGGCCGGCTGGGGGGATCGGCGGTGATGAAGCTGCAGCCGTAATTCAGTTGCGCCGCCAGCCAGCATGCCTGGTTGGGGATGTCCGGTGTCTGCATCACGTCCTGCAGCGCGATCACGTCCGGGCGCAGGCGCGTGAGCAGGGCGAGTACGCCGTCGCGACGTTCGCTCCAGCGATCGCGATCGCCGGCCAGGCTCAGGGTGGCAACCGATAGCGTGCGTTCCGACGCGGGCGGCAGCAGATGCGACAGGGTCGCCGCCGGCGCGGTGCCGGCATGGCACAGCCCGAAAGCGAACAGCAACCCGAGCCAGCGGCGGGGCATGTGGGTGGGGGACGCGATCGCAGTCATCCGCGCATCTTCGTGGGGAGCAGGTGCAGGCGCCGTGCATGATGGCGCCTGCACCCCGCGGGTGTCACGGCAGGACCGTCTCCGGCAGCGTCACCTCGGCACTTTCGACGACATCGCCGGCGGAACGTGCCAGTTCTAGCGTGTAGCGGCCGCCGGCGATCTTCCAGCGCCGGGTCTGCGGGTCGAAATCCGCCAGGGTCTTCGGCTCGACCTCGATGGTGATCTGCCGGCGCTGATCGGGGGTCAGGCCGATCTTGCGCCAGCCGGCCAGGCGGATCGGCGTGGCATGCCCGGACGGCAGCCGCAGGTACAACTGCGGCACCACTGCGCCGGCGCGATCGCCGGTGTTGGTGATCACGAAGCTCGCGCGCAGGCGGGCGCCGAACGTGCTGGTTTCGAAGTGACTGAAGGTGAAGCTGGTGTAGGACAGGCCGTGGCCGAATGCGAACTGCGGCTTCAAGCCCTTGGTGATGAACCACTTGTAGCCGACGTTGGCGCCTTCGATGGTGTAGTCGATGGTGTCTTCGCCCGGTTGTTTCGGGTTGAAGCCCAGGCCGGGGATCGACGGGCGCGGCAGCTGCGATTCGTCGACCGGCCAGGTCACCGGCAGGTGCCCGGACGGGTTGACCTTGCCGGTCAGCAGGTTGGCGATGGCCGGGCCGCCGCCGATGCCGGGGTACCAGGCCTGCAGCACCGCCGGCACCTGCGCCAGCCACGGCATCCGCACCGGGCCGTTGGTTTCCAGCACCACGGTGGTATGCGGATTGGCTTTGGCGACGGCGGCGATCAGCGCGTCCTGATGGTCGGGCAGGACCATGTCCGGCAGATCGACCGACTCGGCGGCCCATTGCGTGGCGAACACGATCGCGGCATCGGCGCCTTGGGCCGCGCGTGCGGCGGCAACCGAGTCGCTGCCGTCGACGAAGTCCACCTGCACGCCGGGCAGCGCTTCGCGCAGTGCCTGCAGCGGCGGGGAGGGCTGGATGATCACTGGGCCGGGCCAGGTGGTCGGGGCGATCCCCGGCACCGCGTTGCCGCCGTTGACGGTGTAGTCGATGCGCGAGGAACCGCCGCCGGCCAGCACGCCCTTGTCGGCATGGCCGCCGACCACCAGCAGCCGCTTGATATCGCTCTTCAGCGGCAACGTGTTGTGTTCATTGCGCAGCAGCACCGCACCTTCCTCGGTGACACGCTGGGCCGCCTGCAGGCCGGCCTGGCCGTCGATCGGCTGGCGCTGCGGCGGTTGGTCGAACGCGCCGACCGCGATGAAGCTGCGCAGGATGCGATGCACCATGTCGTCCAGCCGTGCCTGCGGCACCTCGCCGGAAGACACCGCTTTGCGCAGCGGGCCATCGAAGAACAGTTCCTTGTCGAACACCTCGCCGGCAGACTGCTGGTCGAGCCCGGCCAAGGCCGCTTTCGCACCGCTGTGCACGCCGCCCCAGTCGGACATCACGTAACCGGGGTACTTCCATTCCTGCTTGAGCACCTGGTTGAGCAGGTAGTCGTTCTCGCAGCCGTAGCTGCCGTTGATCCTGTTGTAGGAGCACATCACCGAGCCGGGATGGCCGATGTCGAGCGCGATCTCGAATGCCAGCAGGTCCGACTCATGCATCGCCCGTTCGCCGATCTGCGCGCTGTGGAAATTGCGGCGCGTCTCCAGGTCGTTCATCGCGAAGTGCTTCATCGTCGAGACCACGTGCTCGCTCTGGATGCCGCGGATCGACTCGCCGACCATCGTGCCGGCCAGCAATGGGTCCTCGCCGGCGTACTCGAAATTGCGGCCATTGCGCGGGTCGCGCTGTAGGTTGACGGCGCCGGCCAGCAGTACGTTGAAGCCCTGCTGCCAGGCCTCGCGGCCCATGGTCTTGCCACCCTCGAAGGCCAGTGCGGGATTCCAGGTCGAAGCGGTGGCCGGGCCGGACGGCAGACCGGTGGCGAAATCGCCGGGGCGCACGCCGCCGGGATTGGTCACGCCCAGCCCGGCATCGACCAGTTGCTGCGCCGGAATGCCCAGCCGTTCGATACCGGGTACGTAACCGGCCGAGCCGAGCGCGCCGGCCGGCTTCTTGGTCTTGTCGCTGTCCAGCCCGAAGTAGCTGCGCAGCATCTGGAACTTCTCGTCCTGGGTCATCTGCGCGACCAGCAGGCTGGCGCGTTGATCGGCATCCAGGCGGGTGTTCATCCAGGGGCGTTCCGGTGGTGCAGTCTCTGCGCCGGCCAGCGCAGGCAGGCCGAGGCCGGTGGCCAGCGCGATGGCGCCGGCCAGCAACAGGCGGCGTGGATGTGTAAACGGTTTCATTTTACTGCGAAGCAAGGCCCTCTCTCCTCTATCGATGTGGAATGGGTTTTGGTTCTGCGCGCCGATCTCAGTCGGGCGCGACGTCAGTGCGCAGCACCGGGTACAGGCGGTAGCGCTCATCCCATGAAGGATGACGACGGTAGAAGAACTCCAGCCGCGCACGCGGGCTGGCGGCGAATGCGGGGTCTTCGGCGAGGCGCTTGTCGAACTCGGCCTTCAGTGCCGGATCGGCGGCGAGCATCTGCCGGGCCACGTCCTCGGCGACGTAGTCCTCCATGTATTCCTTGCGCTCGAAGGCGTTGTTGAACTCGCCCCATTGCAGCAGCGAGTCCGGCGCCTGCGGTTCGAGCAGGGCCATCGCCAGACGCGCCCTGGGCTGGGCGATCGGCACGAACAACGCACCGGCCGCGATCTCGCGCCGCTCGGGCTTCCACGTGCCTTGCACCGACAGGCGCTGGTGGCCTTCGACGGGTTGTTCGGAGAACGTCGCGGTCTCGGCGCGGTAGGCGATCACGTCGCGCGTGGCGGCCTGGCCGAGCACGCGGTAATCGACGCCGTGCAGCTTGAGTTTCTCGCCAACCCAGGCCGCATGCGCGGCGGGCACGAGGTAGCCGGCCTTGGGCGCATCGACGACCACGTCGGGTTTGATCTGATCGCGCAGCGGCACGTTCCAGATCTGCGGCTTGCTCTCGTCGTAGCGCGTCATCAGCGCGCCGGAAATGTCCGAGGGCGTGCGGGTGTAGGCGTAGCCACGGAAGGCGACGGTGCGTGCCTGCTTGTCGGCTGCCCAGCTCAGCGGTTCGGGCTGGCCGGCCAGTTGCGCAGCGCGGGTGTCGGCGGCGAGTGCATCGGCACGCCACTGCGCACCATGGCGCGCGGTCTGGTCGAGCACCGACAGGATGGTGTTGCGCATGATCCGCACGCGGACCGGATATTCCTTCCACGAGTGCGTCTCGACCAGCATGCCGAAGCGGTTGCGCAGCAGGAAATAGCCATGCGAGAAGCGCGGCGGCGGCACCCCGTCCTCGAATCCGGAGGCCGGGTCGTCATTGACCACGAACGAGGGGTAGTAGGGCAGCGGCAACGAACCCTGGCGGGCGAGGTCGGCGATCACCGCATCGCGCCAGCGTGTGCCGTCGCGCCGCAAGGTGGCGTCGCCGGCATGTACCGGCTCCACCTGCACCGAGACGTCGTGCTCGAACTGCGCGCCGTCGGTGGCGTGCAGGTCCACGTACATCAGCGGGTCCCACGCCTGTACCAGCCGCAGCATCGCCTGCATTTCGGGCGCGTCGGCCTTGACGTAGTCGCGGTTGAGATTGAGGTTCTGCGCGGTCGCGCGCCAGCCCATTTCCTCCGGGCCGCGCTGGTTGGGCCGGTTCCAGGCGCCGAAGCGCTCGTGGCCGTCCACGTTGAACACCGGTACGAATAGCAGCACCGTCTTGTCCAGCACGCCTTTGCCGGCGCTGCCGTCGAGGATCTCGCGCAATGCCAGGAAGCCGGCGTCCTTGCCGTCGATCTCGCCGGCATGGATGCCGCCCTGGATCAGCACCACCGGCAGCCCGCGCTGCGCGGCGCTGGCCGGATCGAGCACGCCCGAGGTGGAGGCAATCAGCGCCTTCATCGGCCGGCCTTCCGGCGTGGTGCCGTACTCGATGCAGCGCACTGCCTGCGGGTAGTGTGCGGCGAATGCATCGCACAGCTTGATCACTTCCTCGTAGCGGCCGGTCTGGCGGAAGCCGCTGCGCTCGGCGACGGTGGACAGCGCGGGATCGACCTGCGCGGACAGCGCCGGCTGGCTGGTGGCGGTCAACAGCAGGCACAGGGCCAGGCGCGTCAGGCGGGCCATCCGGGTAAATCCATTCATGGGGGAGGGGCAATGTAGCCCGACGTGCCCGGCGGGCCAATCTGCGCTGCGGCATGGAATGTTTCCACGGCTCAGGTGCAGAAGACTTTGTGGGAGCGACTTCAGTCGCGACGAGGCTTTCCCGGTACCGCCTCGTCGCGACTGAAGTCGCTCCCACAAAACGCCGCGCGCGTGGGCAGGGCCGTCACGGACCCCGGATACGGTAGGCTTGCGTCTTTATTTCCGCGATCGACCGACAATGACGACCCCCGTCCAGGCCGCCAGTGCCGACCCTCGCGCGCGGATGCCGCGCCAGATCCCCTTCATCATCGGCAACGAAGCCTGCGAGCGTTTCAGCTTCTACGGGATGCGCAACATCCTGGTGCAGTTCCTGATCACCTCGCTGCTGTTGCAGGAGATCACCGGTCCGGGACGTGAGGCCGAAGCCAAGCACGTCATGCACAGCTTCATGATCGGCGTGTATTTCTTCCCGCTGCTCGGCGGCTGGCTGGCCGATCGCTTCTTCGGCAAGTACCACACCATCCTGTGGTTCTCGCTGGTGTACTGCCTCGGCCACGCCTGCCTGGCGATGTTCGAAGGCAGCCGCGGTGGCTTTTTCCTCGGGCTCGGACTGATCGCGCTCGGCGCGGGCGGGATCAAGCCGCTGGTGGCCTCGTTCATGGGCGACCAGTTCGACCAGTCCAACAAGCATCTGGCGAAGATCGTCTTCGACGCCTTCTACTGGATCATCAATTTCGGCTCGCTGTTTGCCTCGCTGCTGATCCCGCTGGCGCTGAAGAACCTCGGTCCGCACTGGGCGTTCGGCATCCCCGGCATCCTGATGTTCGTCGCCACGCTGGTGTTCTGGCTGGGGCGCAAGCGCTATGTGCTGGTGCCGCTGCCGCCGAAGGATCCGCATGGGTTCGGCCAGGTGGTGCGCACCGCGTTGCTGGCGCGCGTGCCGGGGCAGGGACGTCCGGGACTGGCGCTGGCAGTGGTGTCGGTCGTGGCCGCGCTGGGATGCCTGGCGCTGGTGGACAACCTCGGCATCGTGATCAGCCTGTGCCTGGCGCTGGTGCTGCTGCTGGCCGGCATCGGCGGCGGTACCTGGTGGCAACTCGAACGCGCCCGCGCCACGCATCCGGACGCGGCCGTTGACGGTGTGCGCTCGGTGCTGCGGGTGCTGATGATCTTCGCCCTCACCACGCCGTTCTTCTCGCTGTTCGACCAGAAAGCCTCGACCTGGGTGCTGCAGGGCCAGCAGATGCAGATGCCGCACTGGTTCAGTGCCTCGCAGATGCAGGCGCTGAACCCGGCGATGGTGATGCTGCTGATCCCGTTCAACAACCTGGTGCTGTACCCGCTGCTGCGCAAGCTGGGCTGGGAGCCGACCGCGCTGCGGCGGATGACCGCCGGCATCGCCTTCAGCGGGCTGGCCTGGATCGTGGTGGGCACGCTGCAGGTGGTCATGGACGGCGGCGACGCGCTGTCGATCGCCTGGCAGATCCTGCCGTATGCGCTGCTGACCTTCGGTGAAGTGCTGGTGTCGGCGACCGGTCTGGAGTTCGCCTACAGCCAGGCGCCGGCAACGATGAAGGGCGTGGTGATGAGCTTCTGGAACCTGACCACCACCGTCGGCAACCTGTGGGTGCTGCTGTCCAACGCGGCAGTACGCAACGACATCGTCACCGGCCATATCGCCGATACCGGCCTGAGCGAGACCGCGTTCCTGATGTTCTTCTTCGCCGCATTCGCGTTCCTGGCAGCGCTGGCCTTCGGGCTGTATGCCCGCCGCTACCGTGCCGTCGATAATTACCGCGCCGTCTGACCGAACCTGCCCATGATCACTCTGATCCTCATCGCCATCACCGCCATCGTTTCCTGGATGGCGTTCAACAACCGCAAGCTGGCCGACCGGCTGATCCTGTGGCCGCCCGCGATCGATCGCAACAAGCAGTACGACCGGCTGGTGACCTACGGGTTCATCCACGCCGACTTCGCGCACCTGATCTTCAACATGATCACGCTGTACTTCTTCGGTCGGTCGATCGAGCGGGTGATGATGCAGGTCACCGGCAGCGTGCTGACCTATCCGCTGTTCTACCTGGCGGCACTGGTGGTCTCGATCCTGCCGAGCTACCTCAAGAACCAGAAGAATCCCAACTACCTGAGCCTGGGCGCGTCCGGCGCGGTCTCGGCGGTGCTGTTCGCCTACATCCTGCTGGCGCCGTGGACGATCATCCTGGTGTTCTTCATCCCGGCGCCGGCGATCATCTACGCGGTGTTCTACGTCGGCTACAGCATCTGGATGGATCGCCGTGGCGGTGATCGCATCAACCACAGCGCGCACCTGGCCGGCGCCGCCTTCGGCGTGATGTTCATGCTGATCATGCGGCCCGAAGTGCTGAACATCTTCCTGGAGCAGCTGGCGAACCCGCGCTTCGGCTGACCTGCATCGCCCGGGTGCCGATGGCATCCGGGCACGCCGCCTGGATCAGAAGAAGGCGTCGTCGGACAGATGGCCTGCGCGGGCCGGGGCTGCATAGGTGTCCAGCAGCCGCTCGTAGATCTCGGCGTTGAGCTGGGCGTAATCGCTGCCGTCGGTATGGCCGCTTACCACGAGCTGGAACAGGCCTTCCAGCAAGTCGTGGTCATGGTCGGCGCCGGGAATTGCCGGGATGCCCATGGTGATCTCTCCCTGGATGGCTCGGGTATCGACACATGCCCATGCCAACTGATCCATTGTCGATTGCAGGTGAAATCGGCTGCCGGCAGCGCTTCTTGATGGCCGAAAACGCGAAATGTGACGGCTGTTGCGGCCTGGATGTGCGGCGCCTTTCACACACCGAATTCGCCGGATCGAACAGAATGCGCGCCATCGTTCGATAGGGGGTCGGCATGGTCATCACTGGGGAGGTCCGGGTTCGGCACGAACCCGACCGGTTCCGCTTCATCACCGAGGTCGAGGGCCATGAGGCTGTACTCGACTACCGGCTCGCGGGGGGCACGATGGTGATCCTGCACACGGGCGTACCCGGGGCGATCGGCGGACGCGGCATTGCCGGTCAGCTGACTGCCACGGCGCTGGCCTCGGCACGCGCCAACGGCTGGAAGGTGAGGCCGGAGTGTGCCTATGCGGAGGCGTATTTCAGACGGCATCCGGAGTATCAGGACCTGCGGGCCTGATCGGGATTTCAGTGGCAGCAATGCACAGAGGACGCAGCATGCGCAGCATCACGGGATGGATCATGTGGACCGGTCTGCTTGTCGGCCTGGTGGGCTGCCAGCGCGAGCCGCAGCCGGCGTCGACCGGGCAGCAGCCGGCGCTTGCGCAAACCGAGACCGCGCCGGTGGCCGCGAACGAGGCGCCGCCGGCCACGCTCGACGACATCATCGAGCACACGCCGTCCTACGTGATTGGCATCAGTTTCCCGAAGGGGCTGGAGAGCCAGCCTGGTTTGGTGAAACTGATCCGCGACTACGCGGACGCGGCCCGTGCCGAATTGATGAAGGCGTTGGCAGGGCTGGGCAACGACAAGCCACGCACGCCCTACGAACTGTCGCTGAGCTTCGACACGCTGGTCGATACGCCAGCGCTGGTGGCGGTCGCCGCCGACGGCAGCCGCTACACCGGCGGTGCGCATGGCGAGCCGTTGGTCGCGCGTTTCGTCTGGCTCAAGGCGGCGCAGAAGCCGCTCACCGCCGAGACACTGATTCCCGTGGAGCGCAATTGGGTGCCCGTCGGCCAGTACATCGCCGCGCGCCTGCACGAGGCCGCGCTGGCCCGCGCGCAGGGCGACAAATTGCCACCGGACCAGCAGACGTTGCTGTTGAGTTCGGCCGACAAGATGATCGCCGAGGGCACCGCCGCCAAGCCCGGCAGCTTCGCCCAGTTCGAGCCGCTGGTGGATGCCGCCGGCCGGATCAGCGCACTGCGCTTCGTGTTTCCGCCCTATCAGGTAGGGCCGTATTCGGACGGCACCCAGACCGCTGACGTGCCGGCGAGCGTGCTGCGTCCACTGGTGGCGCCGGAGTATGCTCAGCTCTTCAACATGGACTAGTTCGCAGAGGGCGAACATGCCGGAAAGACTCCAGCATCGCGTTGAACAACTGTTGGCCGAGGCCGACGTGGCGATCGGCGGTACCCGACCGCAGGATATCCAGGTCCACGATCCACACTTCTACGCACGCGTACTCGCACAGGGTTCGTTGGGACTCGGCGAGAGCTACATGGACGGTTGGTGGGATGCCAGCCAGCTTGACGTGTTTCTCCTGCAGCTGATGCGCGCACATCTGGACGAACGCGTGCATGGCCTGGGCGAGATCCGCGATGCGCTGCTGGCGAAAATCTTCAACCAGCAGCAGGGCGAGCGCAGCTACGAAGTCGGCCGCCGCCACTACGACCTCGGCAACGACCTGTACCACGCGATGCTGGGACGCCGGCTGGTCTACAGCTGCGGCTACTGGGCGCAGGCCAGCACGCTGGACGATGCGCAGGAAGCCAAGCTCGATCTGATCTGCCGCAAGCTGCGTCTGCAGCCGGGCCAGCGCGTGCTCGACATCGGTTGCGGCTGGGGCGAGGCGCTGAAGTTCGCTGCCGAGCGTTACGGCGTCAGCGGTGTCGGCGTGACCATCTCGCAGGAACAGGCCGAATACGCGCGCGAACTGTGCCGCGGGCTGCCGATCGAGATCCGCCTGCAGGATTATCACGAGCTGGACGAGCGCTTCGACGCGATCATGTCGATCGGCATGTTCGAGCACGTCGGGGTGAAGAACTACCGCGCCTACTTCGAAGTGGCCCGGCGCTGCCTGAACGCGGATGGCTTGTTCCTGCTGCATACGATCGGCACCAACATCAGCCGCAACCGTACCGACGCGTGGATCGCCAAATACATCTTCCCGAACTCGATGCTGCCGTCGGTGCAGCAGATCGCGCAGGCCAGCGAGGGCCGGTTCGTGATGGAGGACTGGCACAACTTCGGCGCCGATTACGATCGCACGCTACAGGCGTGGCGGAATAACGTCGAGGCAGCCTGGGACCGGCTCGATGCCCACTACGACGAGCGTTTCCGGCGGATGTGGCGCTTCTATCTGGCCGCTTCGATGGCGAGCTTCCGCTGCCGGCATGCGCAGCTATGGCAGATCGTGCTGTCGCCGGAGGGCGTTGCCGGCGGCTATCGCGTACCGCGCTGACGCCGATCGCGTTCCGCTTCCGTAGACGTGGCTGGCTGTACCATGGAGGCGACTTCACGGTAACGACAGGTGATATGGGCAGTTTCGATCCAACCGAGCGACGGGTGCAGGTGACCTGTGAGCGTTATCCGGCGTTCCCGCGTGAACCTGCGATCCTGGTCCGGCTGATCAAGCACCTGTACAAGCGCATCCACGCCAACGCCAACAGCCTGCTGCGCCCCTACGGGATCAGCCATCCCGAGTACGACATCCTGATGATGCTGCTCGGCACCCCGGACCGCTCGCTCACACCGAGCGAAGTAGCCGAAGCGGTTGGCGAGAAGATGGCCAACGTGACCCGCCTGACCAATCAGCTGTGCGAGAAGGGACTGATCCGGCGCGCGTCCAGCACCGAGGACCGGCGC
Organism: Pseudomonas sp. GW821-FHT07E12; assembly: GCF_058986605.1. NCBI lineage: Bacteria > Pseudomonadati > Pseudomonadota > Gammaproteobacteria > Pseudomonadales > Pseudomonadaceae > Pseudomonas > Pseudomonas sp. GW821-FHT07E12. The sequence continues at coordinate 16,845 of NZ_JBYSVX010000018.1, forward strand.
AAGGTGGTACTCACGCTCGAGCCGGCCGGCGAGGCGCTGATCGAGAGCATGCTGCCGGACATCTGCGAGCTGCTGGACGTGGAGGTATCGGCGCTGCGTGAGAAGGAACAACTGCAGCTGGAAGTGCTGCTGAAGAAGATGCTGGCCGGGCTGGACACGGCGGGCTGAACTGAAGAACACGTCAACCAGACCGCCCGGCAACTGCCGGACGGTCTGGTGCGGGTCTTACTTGCTCTCGCCGACGGCGCTGTCGCCGCCGCTGGTCAGGCCGCGCTTTTCGAGCAATGGCTCGATCTGTGGCTCGTGACCGGCGAAGTTGCGGAACAGTTCCATCGCATCGACGCTGCCGCCACGCGACAGCAGCGTCTCGCGGAAGCGGTCGCCGTTGGCACGGCTCAGGCCGCCATGCTCGCGGAACCACTGCTGGGTGTTGGCGTCGAGCACTTCCGACCAGATGTAGGCGTAGTAGCCGGCCGCGTAGCCGCCCATGATGTGGCTGAAGTACGGCGTGCGGTAGCGCGGCGGCACCGGCGCATAGGCGATCCCGTCCTTGCTCAGCGCCTGCGCTTCGAACGCCATCACGCCACCGGCGTCGGGCACCTGGTCGGCATTGATCTGGTGCCAGTTCTGGTCGAGCATCGCCGCGCCGAGGTACTCGGTGGTGGCGAAACCCTGGTTGAACTTGGCCGCGGCGACGACCTTGTCGAGCAACGCCTGCGGCATCGCCGCACCGCTCTGGTAGTGCTTGGCGTAGTTCTTCAGGATCGACGGCCAGTCGGCCCACATCTCGTTGACCTGCGAGGGGAACTCGACGAAGTCGCGCGGCACCGAGGTGCCCGAGAAATACGGGTATTTCACGTTCGAGAACATGCCGTGCAGGGCGTGGCCGAACTCGTGGAACGCGGTGGTCACTTCATCCCAGGTCAGCAGGGTCGGCTGGCCTTCCGGCGGCTTGGGGATGTTGAGGTGGTTGGCGACCACCGGCTTGTCGCCGGTCAGCCCGGACTGCGAGACGTAGGAGTTCATCCAGGCGCCACCGCGCTTGGAGGCGCGCGCGTACGGGTCGAAGATGAAGATCGCCAGCTGCTTGCCGTCGGCATCGAACACGTCGTAGACGTAGGTGTCCTCGCGATACTTGGGCAGGTCGTGACGCTCCTTGAAGGTCAGCCCGTACTCCTGGTTGGCGGCGTAGAACACGCCGTTTTCCAGCACGTTCTTCATCTCGAAGTACGGCTTGAGCTGCGATTCGTCGAAGTTGTACTTGGCCTGGCGCACCTTCTCGCTGTAGAAGGCCCAGTCCCAGGCTTCGAGCTTGAAGCTCGGCTTGCGCGCGGCCTTCTGCTCCTTGTCGATCATCGCCTGCAGGTCGGCGGCCTCGCGCTCGGCATTGGCGACCGCGGCCGGAGCCAGCTTGCCGAGCATGTCGTTGACGGCTTCCGGTGTCTTGGCGGTCTGGTTCTGCAGCGAATAGGCGGCGTAATTGGGGAAGCCGAGCAGCTTGGCCTTCTCGGCGCGCAGCTTCATGATCCGTGCCACCAGTGCGGTGTTGTCGTACTGGCCACCGTGGCTGCCGCGGTTGACCGAAGCTTCGTAGATGCGTTGACGCAGCGCGCGGTTCTTCAGCTGCGCCAGCGGCGGCTGGCCGGTGGTGTTGAGCAGCGCGATGACGTACTTGCCGTCGAGCTTGCGTGCCTTGGCGGCTTCCGCGGCGGCGGCGATCTGCTCGTCCGACAGGCCGTCCAGTTGCTTGACGTCATCGACGACCACGGCCGAGGCGTTCACCTCGTTCAGCACGTTCTGGCTGAACTGGGTGCCGAGGTTGGCCAGCTCGGCGTTCATCGCCTTCATCGTCGCCTTGTCGGCATCGGAGAGCTTGGCGCCGGCACGGACGAAGTCGGAGTAGTACTTCTCGACCAGACGCTTGCCCTGCGCGTCCAGGCCGAGCTTGTCGCGCTGGTCGTACAGCGCCTGGATGCGCGCGAACAGCTTGCCGTTGAGCGAGATCGCATCGCGGTGCGCCGCGAACCGGGCCGAGTAGTCGGCCTGCAACTGCTTGCGGGTGTCGTTGGTATCGGTGCCGACCAGGTTGAAGAACACGGTGGTGGCGCGATCGAGCACGTCGCCGCTCTTTTCCAGCGCGATGAGCGTGTTGTCGAAAGTCGGCTTGGCCTTGTTGTTGGCGATCGCCTCGACCTCCTTCAACTGCTCGGTCATGCCGGCGTCGAAGGCGGGTGCGAAGTCGCTGTCCTTGATCCGGTCGAACTGCGGGTAGTGCAGCGGCAGCGGGCTTTCGGCGAAGAACGGATTGGCCTGGTTGGCGACCTGGGCGGTGGCCGGTGCGGCGATGCTGTAGGAAGGCATGGTCAGACCCAGCGAGACGGCAAGGGCGAGAGCGAGGCGGGTGGTCAAGCGAAATCCTCCAAGATATCGAGACCCCCGAGGGTAGCCCGATGGGGTTGGTTGGCACGCGTGACAAAAGCCATGGGGCCTGGGAGCGCCTGGGGCGTGGTCGCGGAGGATGTTTGGCCGCGGACTTGTGTGGAAATCCCCAATAAATGGACCTCCGACTCGTCATTCCCGCGAAAGCGGGAATCCATGGACTTTGTCTTTTCCGATCAATTCAACGTCCCTGGATTCCCGCTTTCGCGGGAATGACGGCGTGTACTTCGATTCTGATGTTCTCTTTGGCCCGCCAGCAAAGGACGATTCCGGCCAGCGACCACCGCAAGTCGACACGCCCAGGGCGTTGCCGCACCATGCCCAGCATCTTCAGGAGGGGGAATGCATCGATGAGCAGCGTGTTCGATTTCACCGCCGATGCGATCGATGGGCATCCGCAGCCACTGGCCGACTATGCGGGCAAGGCGCTGCTGATCGTGAACGTGGCCTCGCGCTGCGGCTTCACCCCGCAGTACAACGAGCTGGAACAGCTGTGGCAGCTCCATAGCGCGCAGGGCCTGGTGGTGCTTGGTTTCCCGTGCGATCAGTTCGGTCATCAGGAACCGGGCAGCGAGCAGGAGATCGCGCAGTTCTGCGCGCTGAACTTCGCGGTGAGTTTCCCGATGTTCGCCAAGGTCGAGGTCAACGGGCCGGGCGCGCATCCGCTCTGGCAGTGGCTGGTGCGGCAGCGCGCCGGGATACTCGGCACGCGCGCGATCAAGTGGAACTTCACCAAGTTCCTGCTGGGCCGGGACGGGCAGGTACTGGACCGTTATGCGTCGGCGACGTCACCGCGCAAGTTGGTGGGTGCTATCGAGGGGGCGTTGGCGTAGGTGCAGAGAGTCCGGGAAAGCCGGCTTTGGCTCGTCATCTCCGCGAAAGCGGGAATCCAAGGACGTGGGTTTCAACGGCGCAACGTCCATGGATTCCCGCTTTCGCGGGAATGACGATGTTTTTTACTTCTCGACGAACGCACGCTCGAACACGTAATGCCCCGGCGTGCCGATGCGGGCCGAGGCCTCGAAGCCGCGCGCGTCCAGCAGGGTGCGCAGGTCGGCCAGCATCTGCGGGCTGCCGCAGATCATGAAGCGGTCGTTGGCCGGATCGATCTCCGGCAGGCCCAGCGTGCGCTGCATCGCGCCGGAGGCCATCAGCTCGGTCAGACGGCCGCGATTGGGGAATTCCTCGCGGGTCACCGCCGGGTAGTACAGCAGCTTGTCGCGAATGGTGTCGCCGAGGAACTCGTGCTGCTGCAGTTCCTTCTCGAAATAGTCGCGATAGGCCAGATCCTTCTCGAAGCGCACGCCGTGGGTCAGGATCACCTTGTCGAAGCGCTCGTAGGTCTCCGGATCCTTGATCACCGACAGCCACGGCGCCAGACCGGTGCCGGTACCCAGCAGATACAGGTTGCGACCGGCGTGCAGATCGCTGATCAGCAGCGTACCGGTGGGCTTCTTGCCGACCAGCACCTGGTCGCCGGGCTTGATGTGCTGCAGGCGCGAGGTCAGCGGGCCGTCCTGGACCTTGATGCTGAAGAACTCCAGCTGCTCTTCCCAGTTGGCGCTGGCGATCGAGTAGGCGCGCAGCAGCGGCCGGGTCTCGGTTTCCAGGCCGATCATCACGAACTGGCCGTTGTCGAAGCGGAAACTTTCGCTGCGGGTGGTGGTGAAGCTGAAGTAGGCGTCCGTCCAGTGACGGACTTCGAGCACCGTTTCGGCGCCAAAAGCGGAAGACATGCCGTTGATCGCAAAGGGGGAAATGACGGCGGCATTCTACCTCATCCTGTTTCAAATGAGATTTCCTCTCATTTGGGCGGCGGAGTGAGGCGTAGTGCGTGGCTCAACGACAGCGGCGCTTTGCGCCGGGTAATGCTGCGGGGAATCAGGTCGCTGACGGGAACAGCCGCGCACTCAGGAAATCCAGCCACACCCGCAACCGGGGCGAGACCTGGCGATGTGCGGGCCACACGACGGAGAAGTAGCCGCTGTCCTGCGTGTAGTCGCCCAGTACCGCTTGCAGCGTGCCGGCGGCCAGCGCTTCGCGCACGGTGAAGTCCGGCAGGAAGGCCAGGCCCAGGTCGCGCAGCGCGGCGTGGATCAGGCCTTCGAGGTTGCTGCTGGTCAGCGCGGCTGGTTGTGCGGGCAATGGCGGCAGCGCGCCTTCCGGATCATCGGGATCGGCCTGCAGCCGCCATTCCTCCAGCTTGCCGGTGGTGACGAAGCGGTATTGCAGGCAGGCGTGCTGCAGCAGATCACGCGGCCGCTGCGGCACGCCGCGTCGCGCCAGGTAGGCGGGCGTGCCGACGATGGCCCAGTGGAAGTTGCCGAGCACGCGCGCCTGCAGCCGGGAGTCGCGCAGTGGGCCGCTGCGCACCACGGCATCGAAGCCTTCTTCGATCACGTCGACCATGCGGTCGCTGAAATCCAGGTCGAGCGCGATGTCGGGATAGCGCGCGGTGAATTCCGGCAGCACCGGCAACAGCAGGCGGTAGCCGACCGCCGGCAGGCTGACCCGCAGCCGGCCGCGTGGGCTGTCCATGTGGTGGGCCAGCTCTTCGCGGGCGTCTTCCAGGTCGGCCAGGATGCGCTGGCTGCGCGCCAGGAACAGCTCGCCTTCGGCGGTGAGGTGGATGCGGCGCGTACTGCGCTGCATCAGGCGCACGCCGAGCTTTTCTTCCAGCTTGGCCACGCTCTTGCCGATGGCCGAGGCCGACAGCCCCAGGCGTTGCCCGGCGGCCACGAAGCTGCGGGTTTCCGCTGCCTGCACGAAGGCCTGCAGGCCGTTCAGGAGATGGTCGGTGCTGGACATTGAGGAAAATTATTCCGTTAAGAGCGGTTTGTTTGTGCATTTATCTTGATTTGCGGAGTTTTTATCTTCTATCCCTCGAAAATGCAAAGTAGGGAAGAACCCATGTCCGCACTCTCCTCAGCTCTCCCCGCAGGCGTCGCGCCGTCGCGGGCAGAGGCCCGGCTGACCCTGGCCGCCGTCTGCCTGGCGGCCTTGTGCCTGCCGCTGGGCTTCACCGGTGCGGCGGTGGCCCTGCACGCCATCGGTCAGGCATTCGGCGCCGGGCCGGAGGCGCTGATGTGGGTCAACAACGCCTTCATGCTGACCTTCGGCAGCTTGCTGCTGGTGTTTGGCACGCTCGCTGATCGCCAGAGACGTCGATGCTGGTTCCTGGGCGGCGTGGCGCTGTATGCGGTGGCCAGTGCGGCCGCCGCGGCCGCACCCGGCATCGTGGCGCTGGATCTGCTGCGCGCGCTGCAGGGCGTGGGCGCGGCGGCGATCCTTTCCAGCGGACCGGCGGCGTTGGCCCAGGTGTTCGACGAGCCGGCGCGGCCGCGTGCCTACAGCCTGCTGGGCGCGAGCTTTGGTATCGGCCTGGCGTTTGGTCCACTGCTGGCCGGGGTGCTGGTGCATGGCGTCAGTTGGCGCGCCATCTTCCTGATGCTGGCCGCATTGACCGCTGGCGCGGGGCTGCTGGGCGCCTACGCGATGCGCGAATCGCGCAATCCGGCCGCGGCCAGCCAGCGTGTGGATTGGCTGGGCGCCGGCAGTTTCACGCTGGGTCTGGCGGTGCTGACCTGGGCGGTGCTGCGCGCGCCGTCGCGAGGCTGGACGGACGTCTCGGTGCTGGCCTTGCTCGTGGCCGCTGTCGGGTTGCTGGTGCTGTTCGTGCGCACCGAACTGCGCGTGGCGCATCCGATGCTGGACCTGCGCCTGTTCCGCAGCGCGCGCTTTGCCGGGGTGCAGTGGCTGGCGGTGGCGCCGGCGTGGTCTTTCGTGGTGCTGCTGGTGCTGCTGCCGGTGCGCTTCATCGGTGCCGAAGGCTGGCCCGAGGTGCAAGCCGGCTGGTGGATGCTGGCGCTGTCCGGGCCGATGCTGGTGGTGCCGCTGCTGTCGGGTTGGCTGGTGCGCTGGCTGTCGGCGGGCGTGCTGTCGGGTGTCGGCCTATTGGGCTGCGCGGTCGGGTTGGCCTGGCTGGCGCAGTGGATGCCGGGCGATGCGCCTGCCGCGCTGTTGCCGCCGCTGGTGCTGATCGGCATCGGCATCGGGCTGCCGTGGGGGCTGATGGACGGGCTGGCGGTGAGCGTGGTGCCGCGTGAGCAGGCGGGCATGGCCGCCGGCATCTTCAATACGCTGCGCGTGGCCGGCGAGGGCATCGCGGTGGCGCTGGTCGGAACCCTGTTGGCGGCGCTGGTGCTGGCGCGCTTGCCGCATGTTGCTCCGGTGACGGTGGCCGAAGCCGCACACCACGCGGCGGCCGGGGAGATGGCGCAGGCTGCGGCCCTGCTGCCCGGTGTGCCTGCATCGATGTTGGGCGTGGCTTACGCGCAGGCTTTCCAGTCGTTGTTGTATCTGCTGGCCGGCATCTCGGTGGTATCGGCGCTGGTGGCGTTCCGGGCGCTGCGCCGCCCCCGGGAGGTCAGTCGTGTCGCCCCTGCATGCAGCGAGCGTGCTTGAAGATCACGCCGTTGATCGCACCGGGCCGCACACGGTCACGGCGTAAAGGTCAGTTCGTAGGCCAGGAACAGCGGCGCCTTGTCCGGCGCGGGCAGCGGACGCTCGCGCAGGAACTTCTCCATGCAGATCGCCAGCGGGGTGGCGCCGGCGCGCCAGCTCTGGATCACCGTGCCCTGTGCATCCAGCGCGACCACGATGGTGAACGGTGCGGTATTGGCTTGTGGGGTCGCGCACTGGGCAACGCCCTCGTCCAGCGCGGAAGCCTGCGCCTGGTGGATGCGGCTGGCCAGATTGACGGTCAGCTCGGCTTCGTCGTAGTCGGCGCGGACCTTGGCCTCGTCGTAGCTGGTCGGCAGGGTTTGCGCGACGGCGTTGCCGGCCAGGGGCAGCAGGACGGCGAGCAGGCAGGGCATCAGGCGCGGCGCGGGCATGGCATCGGTTCTCGGCGAAAGCTCAACGATAGCCGGCTGCCTGCAGCTCGAACAGTTCGGCGTAGCGGCCGCCCTGCGTCATCAGCTGTTCGTGGGTGCCGCTGGCCTCGATGCGGCCGTCGGCCAGCACCAGGATGCGGTCGGCCATGCGCACGCTGGAGAAGCGGTGCGAGATCAGCACCGCGGTGCGCTGGTGGGAGAGTTCCTTGAAGCGCTGGAACACCTCGAACTCGGCGCGCGCGTCGAGTGCGGCGGTCGGCTCGTCGAGGATCATCACCTGGGCATCGCGCAGGTAGGCGCGGGCGATGGCGATCTTCTGCCACTGCCCGCCGGACAGATCCACGCCGGTCTTGAAGCGGCGGCCGATCAGCTGCGCGTAGCCGTGCGGCAGTTCCTCGATCATCTCGTCGGCGAGCGCACGGTGCGCGGCGGCTTCGATACGCGCCTGGTCGTGCATCGACTCGACGCGGCCGACGCCGATGTTCTCGCGCGCGCTGAGGTGGTAGCGCACGAAGTCCTGGAAGATCACGCCGAGATTGGCGCGCAGGTCGTCCAGGTCGTAATCGCGCAGGTCGCGGCCATCGAGCAGGATGCGGCCCTCGTCCGGGTCGTACAGCCGCGCCAGCAGCTTGACCAGCGTGGTCTTGCCGGCGCCGTTCTCGCCGACCAGCGCCAGCACCTCGCCGGCGCGCAGTTCGAAATCGAGATGGCGCACCGCCCAGTGTTCGGCGTCCGGGTAGCGGAAGCCGACGTTCTCGAACACGAAGCCGCGCGTGATCGGCTGCGGTATCGGCTGCGCGTCGGGACGCGAGACGATTTCCGGTTCGATCTCGAAGAACGAGAACAGATCGTCCAGATACAGCGCCTGCCCGGCCACTTGCGAAAAACCGACCAGCAGGCCTTCCAGCAACTGGCGCAGGCGCAGGAAGCTGCCGGCCAGGAAGGTCAGGTCGCCGATGCTGAAATCGCCACGGATCGTGCGCCAGGCGATGTAGGCGTAGGCGACGTAGTAGCCGAGCGTGCCCAGCGCCGCCAGCAGCGTGCCCCACAGCGCACGCCGTCGCGCCAGTGCGCGGTTGGCCAGGTAGAAGCGGTCGGCGAGCGTGCGGTAGCGCTCGATCAGGAAGCGGTGGAGGTTGAAGATCTTCACCTCCTTGGCGGTCTCGACGCTGGCGCCGACCTGACGCAGGTAATCGAGCTGGCGGCGCTCCGGTGTCCACTGATAGTTGAGCGAATAGCTCAGTGCATTGAAGTGTGCTTCGCCGACGAACGCCGGCACCAGCGCCACCGCCAGCAGCGCGATCAGCCACGGTGCGTAGACCAGCAGGCCGACCGCGAAGCTGGCCACGGTGATCGCATCCTGAAGCTGCCCGAACAGCTGGCTCATCAGGTTCATGCGGCCCATGCTCTGGCGCCGCGCGCGGTCCAGCTTGTCCTGCAGGTCCGGGTCTTCGAAATCCTCAAGATCCAGCTGCGCGGCGTGTTCCATCAGGCGCACGCTGCTGGCGTTGTTGAACAGCTCCGACAGCAGGCCGTCGGCATAGTTGACCAGCCGTCCGAGCAGATCCGAGCCGATCGCCAGCGCCAGTTCCAATGCCAGCAGCGTCAGCAGCCAGCGAAGCTGGCCGCCGGCCAGCGCATCGCTCAGCGAGTGCAGGCCCGGTTGCAGCCGGGCCAGGTGGATCGCCTCGTCGATGATCAGCTTGCCGATGTACAGCGTCGCCACCGGCATCAGCGCGCGCAGCAGGCGCAGGCCGAGGCTGGTCAGGGTCAGCAGGCGGCTGGCCTGCCAGATCTGGCGCAGGAACGGCGGCAGGTTGCGCAGGGCGTTGAAGCGCTCGCGCAGGCTGGGTTGGCGCGTAGGTGCGGCGGGCGGTGTCATGCGGCGATTGTGGCGTGCGCCGGGTCGGGCGGGAACGCGGCATTCGCGCGCAGCACGCTGCGATCAGGTGCCGCGCTGCCGCCGATGCTCATCGCGGCGGAGTGGGCTCAACCGTCCTCGTCCAGGTCGCGTTCGGCAGCCGAGCCCGGGCCGCCCTGGTGGCCGCCGCCGCGTATCGCCTCGCCGGGCCGGCCCAGCGAGCGCGAACCGTCATCCACGTGCAGCAGGTTGTCGACCTTGCGTACGCCGGCGATCGAGGCCACGGCTCGTTCGGCCAGGCGTTTCATGCCGCGCGTGGGCACATCGCCGCTGAGCGTGACCTGCCCATCTTCCACGTGCACCAGGATTTCGCCGGCCTCGAGATGCTCATCCTCGGACAGGGTGTGGATCACATCGTCGGCGATCAGGCTGTCAGGACGGGCGCCGGCAGGCGACTTGGAAGCGCACATGGTGGTACCCACGGAGGTGGCGGTGCCCGCGATGCTGGCCTTGCCGCCGTTATGACGGTGGCAAGGTCGGGGTCGGGGCCTCCGGGGGGGCTCACTCGTCCAGGCGCAGGGTCAGGCACTTGGCCGAGCCGCCGGATTTCATGAATTCGTCCAGCGGGGTCTGTGCCACCGCGTAGCCAAAGCCAGCCAGGGCCTGCTGCAGCGCCGGGCTGGCGCGATTCAGGACCAGGGTGTCGTCCAGGTCCACCGCGTTGCAGGCGAACGCCAGCGCGTCCTCCTCGCTGACTGCTATACGCAGGTGCGGCGGCACCCGCGCGGCGATCTGCGCCTGGGCCTGCTCGTCGAAGGCGCCGGGGTAGTACAGCAGGCGGCCTTCACGCAGCGGGCAGAAGCAGGTGTCCAGATGGTAGAAACGCGGGTCGACCAGACGCAGCGGCACCACGTCCAGATCGAGCATGCGCTCCAGTTCCGGCGCCACGGCGGCATCGCTGCGATGACCATGGCCCATCCACAGCCGCGGTTGGCGACCGCGATCGAACAGCGCATCGCCCGCGCCCTCGAAGGTCAGCGACTCGGGCAGCGGGCGGATCCGGAAACCGGCGCGATGGAACCAGGCGATGCACAGCGGCTCCTCGCCGCGCCGTTCCGGGTGGCGGAAGCGGCTGGGCACGAAGTCGTCGCCATGCACCAGGCCGGCGTTGGCGGTGAACACCAGGTCCGGCAGGCCGGGCGCGGGCGCCAGCAGATCGACATCGGCATGCGTTGCCAGCAGCCCCTGCAACGCCTGCCATTGCAGCTCGGCCCGGCTTGAATCGGCGCCATGCACATGTGCGGCCATCCATGGATTGATGACGTAATCGACCGCGAAGTGCGTTGGCGGGCACATCATCAGGTGATGGCGGAGTGGGGCGGCGGACCAGGCCGCCGCCAGTGACGTGGGGTTCTCGCCGGTGAGGACCGGCAGGCCATGCTTGTCGTCCATCGCTCGTCTCTGTGCGCCAGAAGAGCTGACGCTATCGACGATGTGTTTCGAGCAGATGTCCGTGGCGATGGCCGCCCCGGTCAGGGCAGTTGCGCCTGCATGCCGACGCTGAGCCGGTTCCAGGCGTTGATCAGCGCCACCGCCATGGTGATTTCGGCAATGCCCTTGTCGTCGAAGTGCTCGTGCAGCGCCTGGTACAGGGCATCGGCCGGCACGCCGGAGGGCAGGTGGGCCAGCGCCTCGGCCCAGGCCAGTGCGGCGCCTTCGCGGGCGTCGAAGAAGCGGCTGTCGCGCCAGCCGGCGACGGTGTCGATCTTGCGTTGCTCCACGCCGCCGTTGCGCAGCGCGGTGGCGTGCATGTCCATGCAGTAGGCGCAGCCGTTGATCTGGGATACGCGCAGGAACAGCAGTTCGACCAGTTCGGCGCCGATGGTGCTGGTGTGGATGTGTTGGCTGGCGGTGGCCAGGCTCTTGAAGGCGGAGGGGACTTGTTGGGTGTAGTCAACGCGGTGGAATTTCATGGGGTTTTCCTGGGGTGAGCGGCCGTTGTGGTCGCTTTCGGTATCCAGGACGCGTGGGAGTTGTGTGGCGTGACAGGTGGGGTCGGTTGAATTGAGATTCGATCGGAAATGGTTTCATGGCCGATCAGTTGAGGTTCGCACCATCTCTCTAACGTCGTCCCCGCGAAGGCGGGGACCCAGCGACTTTCGCGTCATCTAACTGGTGTCATCCCCGCGAAAGCGGGGATCCATGGACGTTGCTTCTTGGGTTTGACGTTGTAGTGACTGCAACAGCAACAGCAAAGGCTTTCGCTCCTTCGGGGCGAGTCACTTGTTCTTTGCTTGTGCAAAGAAAGGTAACCCAAAGAAGCGCTTTACAGCAGCCGAATGGCTGATCAAGCACACCCCGCCTTCGCGCCCTTCGCTTCGCTACGGGTTCGCGGAGTCGACGGGATTTTCTGACGCGGCATTCATGCCGCGGCAGAAAACGACGCACATCCATGTGCGCCGCCCCTGCGGGGTTTTTCCCGCCGTCTCCGCCGCTGCGGCAGGGGCCCCGGGTAAGTCAAAGTCCAAGGCAACGGCAGCAACAGCAACAGCAACAGTCCGGCCGTGAGCGCCGATCCTTTCTAACCCACCCGTAACTTGTCGGGATTCATCACGGTGAGCAGTTCCACAATTCGCTCGCCATCAATCACCGCCAGGGTGGCCGAGTGCAGTTTGCCGTTGCGGAAGCGCAGGATCGCCGGTTCGCCGTTGACGGTGCCGATCCGCGAAACCAGGCCCAGCTTGCGGCGTGCGATCGCCCAGTACAGGCGTGCGATGCGTTCGGCGCCCCGTAGTGGGCGCAGTGTCGCGGTGACCTTGCCGCCGCCGTCGGACACCATCCGGGCGTTGCTGTCGAGCAGGGCGGTGATCGCTTCGGCATCGCCGGCCTGCGAGGCGGTCATGAAGCGTTCCAGCAGTTCGCGGTGACGCTGCCGGCTGACCGGGAAGCGCGGCCGCTCCGCCTGCAACCGCGCTCGTGCGCGATGCACCATCTGCCGGCAGTTGGCTTCGCTGTGGTCGAGCAGCTCGGCGATGCGTGCGTATTCGTAGTCGAAGGCTTCCTTCAGCAGGAACGCGGCGCGCTCCTCCGGGCCCAGCCGTTCCAGCATCGCCAACAGCGCCAATGAAATTTCTTCGGCGCGCTCGCGCTGCTCCTGTGGACCGGGTTCTTCGCTGATCTCCAGCGGTTCCGGCAGCCAGGGGCCGGTGTAGTGACGGCGGGCGGTGCGCGCCGCCCGCAGGCGGTCCAGGCCGAGGCGGGTGGTGGCGGTGACCAGCCACGCTTCCGGGTCCAGCACGCTGGCCTGGTCGGCGCCGTGCCAGCGCAACCACGCGTCCTGGACCACGTCTTCGGCCTCGGCGCGGGCGCCGAGCAGGCGGTAGGCGAGGCTGAACAGGCGCGTGCGATGTTGTTCGAAAGTAGTGTCGGTATACATGAGATCCAGGACGAAACAGCGTGTGCCGGCGTGACACCTCCGGCTCGGCCGTCACTTTGCTCTAAAATGGGTGGGTTTCCCCCCGCCAGCCCCAGGCCAGCCGTGACCTCGATCAAGCAGGAAGACCTTATCCAGAGCGTCGCCGACGCACTGCAGTACATCAGCTACTACCACCCGGTCGACTACATCAAGAACCTCGCCGCCGCCTACGAGCGCGAGCAGTCGGCCGCGGCCAAGGACGCGATCGCGCAGATCCTGATCAACTCGCGCATGTGCGCAGAGGGTCATCGCCCGATCTGCCAGGACACCGGCATCGTCACCGTGTTCCTCGAAATCGGCATGAACGTGCGTTGGGATGACGCCACGATGGGTGTCGAGGACATGGTCAACGAAGGCGTGCGCCGCGCCTACAACCATCCGGACAACAAGCTGCGCGCCAGCGTGCTGGCCGATCCGGCCGGCAAGCGCCAGAACACCAAGGACAACACGCCGGCGGTGGTCAACGTGAAAGTTGTCCCCGGCGATCACGTAGAGGTCATCGTCGCGGCCAAGGGCGGTGGCTCGGAGGCCAAGAGCAAGTTCGCCATGCTCAATCCGTCCGACTCGATCGTCGATTGGGTGCTCAAGACCGTGCCGACCATGGGCGCCGGCTGGTGCCCGCCGGGCATGCTCGGCATCGGCATCGGCGGCACCGCCGAGAAGGCGATGCTGCTGGCCAAGGAAGCGCTGATGGAGCCGATCGACATCACCGATCTGCAGGCACGCGGGGCATCCAACCGCGCTGAAGAACTGCGCCTGGAGCTGTACGAGAAGGTCAACGCGCTGGGCATCGGCGCGCAGGGCCTGGGTGGCCTGACCACCGTGCTCGACATCAAGGTCAAGGATTACCCGACCCACGCCGCCAACCTGCCGGTGGCGATGATCCCCAACTGCGCCGCCACCCGCCACGCGCACTTCACGCTGGACGGCAGCGGCCCGGTCGCATTGGATCCGCCGTCGCTGGAGGATTGGCCGAAGCTGACCTACAACCCGCAGAACGCGCGCCGGGTCAATCTCGACACGATCACCCGCGAGGAAGTCGCCGAATTCAAGCCCGGCGAAGTGCTGCTGCTCAACGGCAAGCTGCTGACCGGCCGCGACGCCGCGCACAAGCGCATGATCGACATGCTCAACAAGGGCGAGACGTTGCCGGTCGATTTCACCAACCGCTTCATCTACTACGTCGGTCCGGTCGATCCGGTGCGTGACGAAGTGGTGGGCCCGGCCGGTCCGACCACCGCCACGCGCATGGACAAGTTCACCCGGCAGATGCTGGAGCAGACCGGTCTGCTCGGCATGGTCGGCAAGTCCGAGCGCGGCGACACCGCGATCGAGGCGATCCGCGACAACAAGGCGGTCTACCTGATGGCGGTCGGTGGTTCGGCCTACCTGGTGTCCAAGGCGATCAAGGCCAGCCGTGTGCTCGCATTCGAAGACCTGGGCATGGAGGCGATCTACGAATTCGAGGTCAAGGATATGCCGGTCACCGTGGCGGTCGATTCGACCGGCGAGTCGGTGCACAAGACCGGCCCGCGCGAGTGGCAGGCGCGGATTGGCAAGATTCCGGTGGTGGTGGCCTGATATTTTTACGGTTATCCCGGTGTCGACCGAGATCTGGGTTTAGCCCGTCATTCCCGCGGAAGCGGGAATCCATGGACGTCGTTCTTGTATGTATAGAGTTGGACGGGCTTGGTTGTTTTAACGTTGAGAAGCAACGTCCATGGATTCCCGCTTTCGCGGGAATGACGGTTTCAACATTCTCGAGGGTTACTTGTGTCGGTCATTCTCTATGGCTCCCAAAGCACCGCCTCACTTGTCGTCCACTGGCTGCTGATCGAACTCGGCATCAAGCACGAGCTGCGCATGCTCGACTTCGACCAGCGCGAGCAGCGATCCCCCGAGTATCTGGCGATCAATCCGCAGGGCAGGGTGCCGACGCTGATCATCGATGGCCAGGTGCTGACCGAGTCAGCCGCGATTGCCATGCATCTGGCCGACCTGCACCCACAGGCCGGCCTTGCACCGGCGATCGGCACACCCGAACGCGCTGCCTACTATCGCTGGATGTTCTTCGCCGCCTACACGCTGATGCCGGCCTATCGCGGTTGGTTCTATCCGGACGAACCGGCAGGCGAAGAAAACATCGACAAGGTCAAAGCGTCATCGCGCGCCACGCTCGAAGCTGCGTGGCAGCAGGTCAGCGACCACCTTGAAGCCCACGGCCCATACCTGCTGGGCGAAAAACTCTCCGCCGCCGACTTCGTGTTCACCATGCTGATGCGCTGGTCGCGCAACATGCCGCGCCCGACCGACACCTGGCCGACGCTGAAGGCATTCGCCGAGCGGATGAAGGCGCGTCCGGCATTCAAGGAAACCTACCGCCGCGAAGGCATCATCGACTGGACCTGAGCCAAGGCATGTGAGAGCGCTCTCTGTAGGAGCGGCGTAAGCCGCGATGAGGCTCTCATGCAGATCCTTCTGCAAAAAGACGTACGCCCGGATACGCGGATTCAAGAGGAAGGCCTCATCGCGGCTTACGCCGCTCCTACAGGGCGCGCCTCACAAGGCGAGTCTCAGTACCACTCCAGCAACGACACGCCCACGCCGATGTAGGTGGCCTTGTGGTTGTAGTCGATCATGCTCTCGCCGTAGCCATCGAACACCTGGAAATGGCCGCGCAGCAGGTTGCTGATCGGGAAACCGTAGTCGAGCTGCAGCGCGCCGTGCGAGCGGTCGCCGGTACGCAGCGAGTGCCGCGCCATCAATGAGACCTCATGCCCGTCCTTGTTCCACACCAGGGTGGCATCGCCGCGACCCATGTAGTCCTCGATATCCGGGTTGTTGTCGTCCTTGGCGTCTTCCTTGATCCGGAACCAGGGCCGCAGCATCAGCGCCCAGTTATCGCGGTCCAGGCCGAAGTTGAGGATCACCCGGTTCCAGCTTCGCGACAGCGGGTCGCTGCGGCCATTGGACATGTGGTCCAGGCTGATCCCGCTCATCCGGCCGCGCCAGCCGGCGATGTCGTAGTTGCTGCGGAACACCAGCATCAGTTCCGGCTCGTAATTGGTTTCGCGGAACGGCCGCGATTGGTCTGCGTTGTAGGCCTGCCAGCGCGAGCTCTGGGTGTAGCCCATCCAGATGTCGCCGTTGTCGCCGAACAGATTCTCGGCCAGCTTGGTCTTGAAGCTGAGCTGGAACTTCAGCTCGGTGCTGTCCAGCACCTGCGGGGTGGTGACGGTGTTGACCGGGTTCGGCGAGGACGGCAGTTCGTTGCGGTTGCTGGTCCAGAACGCCGGCAGCAGGTACACCGGTTTGTAGGCGCGCAACTGGAACGTGCCGAGCTTGGAGTCCTTGGCCAGCTCCCAGCGGCTGTCCAGCAGCGAGCCGCGCCCCGCATTGGCGATGGCGTTGCGGGATGGGCTGTCAGGGGCGGACTTGAAGAAATCCGCGACCGGGCTGTGCTCGGCTTTGGGCCCCTCCTGCTCCTTGATGGCCTTCTGCTCGATCTTGGCTTGGTCCGCCGCCTGGTCCGCCTCGCGCGTGTCCGCCGAGGTATAGCCCAGCGCCCGGTCGTAGCAGACCAGGCGGGCCGCGTTCGAGGTGATGGAGGTACAGGCCTGCGCGGTGGCCGGTTGCGGATCGGCTTCCTGGGCATGGGCGAGGGGCGCGGCGGCGAGGGCGAACATCAGCAGGGGGCGCGGATGGGTCATGTCGAGGCGCAGGTCCGGGAGCAGGGGGATGGAAAGCAAAGGATGGCGTATCGGCGATGAAGGGAGGGAGTCCGGCGTGCTGTGCTCAGAAGAACCACGCGAACGCGAATACCCCCAGCATGCAGAAGCCGAGTGCCAGTTTCGAGGCGGTGCCCAGCAGGATGCCCAGCCAGGTTCCAAGGCCCACACGGGTGGCTTTGCCGAGCGTGCGGCTGTGCCAGTACTCGCCTGCCCATGCACCAAGGAAAGGACCGAGGAACAGGCCGACCGGCAGAAAGAACAGGCCGACGATCGTGCCGATCAGCGAGCCCCAAAGTGCCTTGGAACTGGCGCCAAGCCGCTGCGCGCCGTAGACGTTGGCGAGGAAGTCGACCAGGAACGACAGCAGCGCCAGCGCCCCGATCGCGGTCAGCGGCAGCCAGCCGACCCGCTGGAAGCCCTCCGCCCATGCCGCCAGCAGCAGGCCGGCGAAAACCAGCGGCAGCCCCGGCAGGGCCGGCAGCACCACGCCGACGAAACCGGCCACGACCAGCAGCGTTCCGATCAGGTAATAGATGAATGCAGGGTCCATGGCGGGGTCGGTGTGTCCTTTTTGGGGGTTGACAGGGGGTTCCCGGGGTGATTGCAATTCAATTTGGCACGAGTTAAGTTGCAACCGCTGCGTTTGGCAAGGTCACCGTGAATCGTGGCCTGATGGGTAGATCTCCGATCCGCTACATCGTTGTACCTCGCTTCCTCCTTGCAACCAGCCAACACTGCCATCAACCAACTCATTGTGTGATCAGGGAGTAAGTCGAGATGTCTGCAGAGCGTGAGACGGGTACCGTCAAATGGTTCAATGATGCCAAGGGCTTCGGGTTCATCAGCCGCGAGAACGGTGAAGACGTGTTCGTGCACTTCCGCGCCATCCAGATCCAGGGCTTCAAGAGCCTGAAGGAAGGCCAGAAGGTGACCTTCACTGTCGTGCAGGGCCAGAAGGGACTGCAGGCGGACGCCGTCCAGCCAGCCTGATCGGCGGCTCCCGCACCATGGCAGCAAAAAGGCCCGCAAGCGGGCCTTTTTGCGTGCCGGTGCATGACCTCGGCAACTCTCAGCGCAGCACCACGCGTCCGTTGACGACGCGCACATACGTGTTCTCGGCGATACCGCCCAGATCCTTCTGGTTCACCACGATCACGCGGCCGTCATCCATCTTGACCTGGATGTCATAGGAGTCGCTGGTGACGTTGTTCTGGATCGCATTGCCGGCCAGTGCGCCGGCTGCGGCGCCGGCCACGGTCGAAACGTTCTTGTTGCCCTTGCTGCCGCCGGTGTCCTTCGAAATCTGGCGTCCGGCAACCGCGCCGACGATGCCGCCGAGCACCGCGCCGGTGCCGGTCGGGGCGCTACGGTTGGACTGCACGGTATCGATGCGGAGCACGATGCCGCAGTCGGCGCAGCGGCCTTGCGAATAGCCCTGGTTGTAGCCGCCCCCGCCGTATCGGGGCTGAGGTGTGGCGCAGCCCGCCAGCGCGGTGGCAGCGGCAAGGCCGATGATGATCAGTCGGGTATTCATGGTGTTCTCTCCGGGTCCCATTGGAGCGGCGATGCCGCAGCGACCGCATCGTCTCCGTTGCCGGGTGAACGCAATGCCAATCAAACGCCCATCGAATGAATGCGCTATTCAGCGGAATTCCTGATGGCAGGCTTTGCACGCTTCACCGATCTGGTTGTTGACGCTCTGCAGCGCCACGCAATCGGTCGGCACCTTGGCCAATGCCTGGTCCAGGCTGGCGCGCAGATCGCCGGCGTGCTGGATGAAGCGGCCATCGTCCTTCAGGCTCGGGAATGCGGTTTCCAGGTCGTTCGACAGCGCACGCAGCGACTGCAGCCGGGGCAGCGTGTCGGAAGCGGTGCAGCGGTTGCGGGCGCGGTTGGCCGACAGCAGCTCGGTCTGCTTGGCCATCACCTGCATCAGGCTGTCGGGGAACGGATCGCGTCGCGCCAGCAGCGCGCGCGTCAGCATCACGGTGGCAATCACACCGACTGCCAGGCCGAGCAGGGCCATGAACAGATAACGGTAGGCGGTGGATGACGTCTTGGGCTGGCTGGACATGCCGGCGGGCTCCGGAAGTGGGTGGTGGAAAAGTCAGTGGCGGCGAACCTGTCGGT
Organism: Pseudomonas sp. GW821-FHT07E12; assembly: GCF_058986605.1. Classification (NCBI taxonomy): domain Bacteria; kingdom Pseudomonadati; phylum Pseudomonadota; class Gammaproteobacteria; order Pseudomonadales; family Pseudomonadaceae; genus Pseudomonas; species Pseudomonas sp. GW821-FHT07E12. The sequence continues at coordinate 35,376 of NZ_JBYSVX010000018.1, forward strand.
AAAATAGTGCGATGAAACCTCAATGGCGTGAACGCTTTGCCGGCATCGACCGGCTTTATGGTGTGGGAACGGTGGAACGGCTGTCGGCGTGCCGGGTCGCGGTGGTCGGCATGGGCGGTGTCGGCTCGTGGGTGGTCGAGGCGCTGGCGCGTTCGGGCGTCGGCCACATGACGCTGATCGATGCCGACGACATCTGCGTCTCCAACACCAACCGGCAACTGCCGGCGATGACCGGTCAGTACGGTCGCAACAAGGCGCGGGCGATGGCCGAGCGCTGCGTGGCGATCAATCCGGAGATCGACGTGGCGGCGATCGAGGCGTTCCTGACGCCTGCCAACATGGCTGAGTTGCTGGACCAGAACTTCGACCTGGTGATCGATGCCTGCGACAGCTTCCGCGTCAAGGTCGAGACCATCGCCTGGTGCCGGCGCCGCAAGCTGCCGATGATCACCGTGGGGGCTGCCGGCGGCCGCACCGACCCGACCCTGGTGCGCGTGCGCGATGTCTCGCGCACCGAGCATGACGCGATGCTGGCGCTGATCCGCAAGAAGCTGCGCAGCGAGTTCAACTTCCCGAAGAACGCGCAGCGCTACTTCGGCGTGCCGGCGGTGTACTCGCTGGAGAACGTGAAATATCCGCAGGCCGACGGCAGTGTCTGCGGGATCCGTCCCCAGATGGGCGCCGATGCCGCGCTCAAGCTCGACTGTGGTGCCGGCCTGGGCGCGGCCACGCACATCACCGGCGTGTTTGCGTTCGCCGCGGTGGGCAAGGCGTTGGAAATGCTGCTCAAGCGCAAGGGCTCGTGAGCACGGCAGGGGCGATCTCAGTCGCGATGAGGCTGGCTCGGCAAGGCCCCTTCGCAACTGACGCCGCTCCTACGAATGCGGCGAGGTTGCGTGTGGCAGTCCGAACAGTCGCTGCGCATTGATCGTGGTCTGCCGGACGATCTGCTCTTCCGGTTCGCCACGCAGTTCGGCGATACAGGCCAGGATCGTGCGCAGTCGTGCCGGCTCGTTGCGCTGGCCGCGGATGTCCGCGTCGGGCTGGTCGGGCGCGTCGGTTTCCAGCAGCAGGTACTCCAGCGGCATCGCCGTGGCCAGTCCGCGCAGCCGGTTGGCGCGCGGGTAGGTGAGCGGGCCACCGAGGCCGATCAGGAAATCCAGTTTCCACAGCTGCGCGGCCTGCTCCGGGCTGCCCGAAAAACTGTGGACCACGCCGCGCAGGCGACCGACCGCCTTGATCGAGGCGATGACGTCCTCGACCGCGCGGCGTGCATGCACGATCACGGGCAGGTCGTACTCGGCGGCCAGTTCCAGCTGGGCGCGAAAGTAGAAGCGCTGCTCGTCGCCATCGAGCCCTTCGACATGGAAATCGAGGCCGCATTCGCCGATCGCACACGGCTGCTCACGCTCGATCCACTCGCGCAGCAGCGGCAGGTGTTCGTGGCGATGCTCGGCCAGGAACACCGGATGCAGGCCATAGGCCGGATGCAGGCCGGGAGCCGACGTACAGACCTCACGCAGTTTCGGCCAACCGGCAGCGGCGATCGCCGGGACGACCTGGTCGCTCACCTGGGCCTGACGCGCTCGCTTGATAACCTCTGTGCGATCCGGGTCGAACGCCTCGGCATCGAGATGGCAATGACTGTCGATGAGCTGCACGGTCACGTCCGTGTGCGCGGTTCCACCGGCACGCGCCGGGTACGCCAATTGGCCAGTACAAGCGTGCCCAGGCCGAGTACGATCTCGTCGATGAACGGCACCGGATCAGGCAGGAACAGGTCGATCAGGAACAGCGCGGCGGTCAGCTTGAACAGCGTCGGAAAGCGCAGCTGCCGGGCCCAGCTCAGGACCGGCGCGGTGGCGGGATTGGCCATGGGATGGTGGTCTCATTTGGCTTGGCTGTCTGGAACAGAAACGGTACGGGAACATCTTGATGACATTCCTGACCGGGGCTTGGATCCGTTCAGGTGGCGCATGATGCAATGCGCTGGCACAAAGACACACGCGGAACGTCCGCACGGGAGCTGGGAATGAAGAGCAATACGACAACTATACTGGTCGCTGCAGGCGCATTGCTGGTCGGGGGCGTGGCCACGGCTGCCTTCATGAACAATCGCAGCAAGTCCGAGGATTTCGTTCCTCCAGCCGCACAGGTCGGTACGGCGGCGGATAACGCACCTGTAGCCGATGCGGCGGCTTCGGCAGCGGTGACGGCGGCAGCGCTGCAATATGCCGATGTGGTCAAGGTCGATCCGGTGACGACCAAGGAGAAGGTCTACGCGACCGTGATCGGCACCGAGCCGGTACGCGAGAGCAGCACCACGACCACGCCGCACGAGGTATGCAACGACGTGGTCGTGCAGGAACAGGCACCGCGCAAGGATCCGAACAACATCGCGGGTACCGCCGCTGGCGCGCTCATCGGTGGCGTGCTCGGCAACCAGGTCGGTGGTGGTGATGGCAGGAAACTGGCTACCGCTGCCGGTGCCATTGGCGGCGCCTTCGCCGGCCGCGCGGTCCAGCAGCGGCACGCTGAGAACAATGTGGTCAGCCGCACCGAGCGCCAGTGCCATACCGAGAACACGGCCTCCGAGTCCTCGCGCGTGGTCGGCTACAACGTGACCTACCGCAATGCCGACGGCACCACCGGCACGATGCGCATGGACAGCAAGCCGGCCAACCGCATCGCGATGGGCGATGCCAACAGCGTGGTCGGCTACAACGTGACCTACCGTTACGACGGCGAGGAAAAGACCATCCGCATGAAGGACAAGCCGGACAGCGACCGCCTGCCGGTCGTCAATGGGCAGTTGGTGACCCAGACTGCTGCCATGGACGCTCCGGTCAACCAGCAGTAAGCGGTAGATCAGCGGAATCAGAAGAAGAGCCGGCCATGCCGGCTCTTCTTCGTTTGGGGGCGTGCGCATACTGGTCACGCCGCGTTGGGCAGTACGCCCAGGGCGATACAATTGCCATAGTTCCCGTGGAGACGCCATGCGAATGCCATTGCATCCGGACGATCTGTTCGATGTCCGCTCGTTGCTGAGCGAAGAGGAACGCGCGATCCAGGACAGCGTGGCGCGTTTCACCGACGAGCGCGTGTTGCCGATCATTGGCGAGGCGTTCGATCAGGGGCGTTTTCCGCGCGAGCTGGTGTCGGAAGTGGCCGCGCTGGGGCTGCTGGGTCCAACCCTGCCGGCCGAATATGGCGGAGCTGGGCTCGGGCCGGTCGCCTACGGCCTGATCTGCCAGGAACTGGAGCGCGGCGACAGCGCGTTGCGCAGTTTCGTCAGCGTGCAGTCTTCTTTGTGCATGCATGCGATCCATGCCTACGGTAGCGAGGAACAGCGGCGACGTTGGTTGCCGGAAATGGCGGCCGGGCGTGCGATCGGCTGCTTCGGGCTGACCGAAGTCCATGGGGGTTCCGATCCCGCCAGCATGCGGACCCGCGCGGTGCGCGATGGTGGTGACTGGCGCATCAGCGGCGGCAAGATGTGGATCACCAATGGCGGCATCGCCGATCTGGCGATCGTATGGGCGCAGACCGAGGACGGTGTGCGCGGTTTCATCGTTGAACGGGGTACGCCGGGTTTCGTGGCGCAGGAGATCGGGCACAAGATGAGCCTGCGCGCTTCGGTGACTTCTGCCCTGTTCTTCGACGATGTACGCGTGCCGGAGCGCAACCGGCTGCCGGATGCCGCCGGGCTCAAGGCGCCGCTGGGTTGTCTGGATCAGGCGCGTTATGGCATCGCCTGGGGCCCGGTCGGTTCGGCGATCGCATGCCTGCGCGAGGCGCTGGCCTATTGCGGCGAGCGTGTGCTGTTCGGGCGGCCGCTTGCCGCCACCCAGAGTGCTCAGATCAAGTTGGCCGACATCGCCCGGCGCATCACTGCCGCGCAGTTGTTGGCGCTGCAGTTGGGCCGGTTGAAGGAGGCGGGTGCGTTGCAGTCGGTGCAGGTCTCGCTGGCGAAATGGAACAACTGCCGGATGGCGCTGGACGTGGCGCGCGAATGCCGCGACCTGCTCGGTGCAGCGGGCATCACCACCGAGCATGCGGCGATCCGGCATGCGCTCAATCTCGAATCGGTCATCACCTACGAGGGCACGGAGACCGTGCATCAACTGGTGATCGGTCGCGCGCTGACCGGTATCAACGCCTTTTAAGGAGGATTCAATGGCGGTGGATGACATCCGGATCGAAACCGAGCGGCTGTTGCTGCGGCTTCCAGAGACTGCGGATTTCGAGGCGTACGCGCGGTTTGCCGGCGACGAGGAGTCGATGCGCTATCTCAGCGGTATCCAGGCGCCATCGGTGGCCTGGCGCGTGTTCGCGACGGTGGTTGGCAGCTGGCACCTGCTGGGTTTCGGGATGTTCTCGGTGATCGAGAAGGCCAGCGGCGCGTGGATCGGCCGGGTCGGGCCGTGGCGGCCGCATGGCTGGCCGGGCAACGAGATCGGCTGGAGCATCTGCCGCGAGGCCTGGGGCAAAGGCTATGCGCTTGAAGCGGCGACCGCGTCGATGGATTGGGCGTTCGAGCATCTGGGTTGGGACGAGGTGATCCATTCGATCGACCCGCCCAATACGAATTCCAAGCGAGTGGCCGAGAAACTCGGTTCGCGGCTGCTGCGGATCGGGCGCCTGCCCGAGCCGGTCCACGAGCACGATGTCGAGTTCTGGGGGCAGACGCGGGCGCAGTGGCGGGCGCATCGCTGAGCGGTGGGTCGAGTTCGATCGTCGCAGCCCGTGAGACGGCTTGCGCATAGAAGCTGCGCACCGGCTGTACATGGCTTATCCACAGACTTGTGCATGGCCGAGTCAGCCGAGGCTGACTATCCTTCCTGCCCCCGTCTCCCCGTCGCGAGCCCGTCTTCATGTCCGCCCGTCCTGGTTTTCGCAACAAGCGCGGCAACGATCGCGACGATTTCCGCGAGCAGCGGATCGACCAGCTGCGCGTGCCGCCGCATTCGGTGGAGGCCGAGCAGGCGGTGCTGGGCGGGCTGATGCTGGCGCCGGATGCGTTCGATCGCATCAACGACCAGCTCACCGAGAACGACTTCTATCGCCGCGACCACCAGCTGATCTATCGCGCGGTCCGCGAACTGTCCGAGCGTGATCGGCCGTTCGACGCGGTCACGCTGACCGAGTGGTTCGAGTCGCAGGGCAAGCTGGAACTGGTCGGTGACGGCGCCTATCTGATCGAACTGGCCAGCACCACACCGTCGGCGGCCAACATCACCGCCTATGCCGAGATCGTGCGCGACAAGGCGGTGCTGCGGCAGTTGATCCAGGTCGGTACCGACATCGTCAACGACGGCTTCCAGCCGGAAGGGCGCGACAGCAGCGAGTTGCTGTCGACCGCGGAGAAGTCGGTGTTCGCGATCGCCGAGCAGGGCGCGCGCGGACGCACCGACTTCGTGGCGATGCCCGGTGCGTTGAAGGATGCCTTCGAGGAGCTGCGCAACCGCTTCGAGAACGGCGGCAACATCACCGGCCTGCCGACCGGCTACAACGATTTCGATGCGATGACGGCCGGCTTGCAGCCGACCGACCTGATCATCCTCGCCGCGCGCCCGGCGATGGGCAAGACCACCTTCGCGCTGAACATCGCCGAGTACGCGGCGATCAAGTCGAAGAAGGGCGTGGCGGTGTTCTCGATGGAAATGTCGGCCTCGCAGCTGGCGATGCGCCTGATCTCCTCCAACGGGCGCATCAACGCCCAGCGCCTGCGTACCGGCCAGCTGGAAGACGAGGACTGGGCACGCGTCACCGGCGCGATCAAGATGCTCAAGGAGACCAAGATCTTCATCGACGACACCCCGGGCGTGTCGCCGGAGGTGCTGCGCTCCAAGTGCCGGCGCCTGAAGCGCGAGCACGACCTGGGCCTGATCGTGATCGACTACCTGCAGCTGATGTCGGTGCCGGGCAACAGCGAGAACCGCGCGACCGAAATCTCGGAAATCTCGCGCTCGCTCAAGGGCCTGGCGAAGGAGTTGAACGTACCGGTGATCGCGCTGTCGCAGCTCAACCGTTCGCTGGAAACGCGTACCGACAAGCGCCCGGTGATGGCCGACCTGCGCGAATCCGGCGCTATCGAGCAGGACGCGGACATGATCGTGTTCATCTACCGCGACGACTACTACAACAAGGAAAATTCGCCGGACAAGGGCCTGGCCGAGATCATCATCGGCAAGCACCGTGGTGGCCCGACCGGTTCGTGCAAGTTGAAGTTCTTCGGCGAGTACACGCGTTTCGACAACCTCGCGCACGACAGCGTGGGTTCCTTCGAGTAATTCACCGATCAACGCGGGGCAGACTGCGCGGGCCGGAGATCATCGGCCCGGCGCGGCGGTATGCGTTTTTCCCGCCAGGGAGTTCGTCCCGCGGGTGTGCCGACTGCACCGGCCACGACGTATCCCTGTGCTTTGGCAGGCTGATTCCGACAAAACTCCGACGTGAATTGAGAACAATTATCATGTTCACCTAGGGGCTGGCGTGCATGAAATCAAAGGTCGCGTTCTGTTTTTCTGTGCTCGGAATGTTGGTGGCGCCGCTCGCCAGCGCCGACGAGCCGCTGTTCGGCTACATCTATACCACCGACCTTCTGCCCAAGGGCGAGAAGGAGATCGAGCAGTGGTCGACGCTGCGCGAGGGACGTTCGCAGGGAACCTTCCACCTGTGGCAGGAGCGCACCGAGTTCTCCTACGGCATCGCCGACAACTTCCAGCTGTCGGGCTACCTCAATCTGGCCTCCACCCATGTCAACGGCAATGCGCCTGACGGCAGCACGGTGGCGCCGGAGGTGTTCGCCGACTACAACGTCCCGTCGGAGGGTTCCTGGCGTCAGAGCCGGGTCGAGAGCGTGGCGATGGAGGGGATCTATCGCTTCTCCAGCCCCTATACCTCGCCGATCGGTGCGGCGATCTATCTGGAGCCGTCGATCGGGCCGCGCACGCGCGAGTTGGAAACGCGCCTGATCCTGCAGAAGAACTTCCTCGATGACCGCCTGGTGTTCGCCTTCAACGTCACGGTCGGCCAGGAACTGCGCTACCTGCATGGCGATCCGACGTCGGACGATCCCGACGAGACGGTCGATCATTGGGACAAGGAGACCGACGTCAACTTCGGCCTGGCCGGCAGCTATCGCTTCATGGCCAACTGGTCGGCGGGGCTGGAAGTGCAGAACGAGCGCGAATGGGCCGGTTTCAATCCGCTCAAGGCCGACCACCGCACCAACCTGGCCTGGTACGCCGGTCCGACGCTGCACTATGGCGGCCGTCATTTCTTCGCCACCTTCACCAATCTGGTCCAACTGCACGGTGCGCGCGATTACGCCGATCCGAGCGATGAGAGCCTGGTCGTCAACGGCATCAGCAACGCCGACGATTTCGAGAAGTACCGTTACCGGCTCAAGCTCGGCTACTACTTCTGAGTCCTCAGAAACCGCCCGTCGCCGTACCAGGAGCCATCCACATGCCACGTACCTTCCATCGCGCCGTTCCCCTCGTCATGCTCGCACTGCTGGCGGACGGCGCGCATGCCACTGTCTACATGAGCACCGAGCAGGCACAGGCGCAGATGCTGCCGCAGCGCGGGCTGACGCCGGACTTCCGCGAGCTGAGTGCCGAGCAGATCGCCGCGATCCGCAAGGCTTCCGGCGAGACGCCGCTGTCCAGGCAGCTGAAGGCCTGGCGGGTGCAGGGCGGTGGTTGGTTCATCGTCGACGAGGTGGTCGGCAAGCACGAGTTCATCACCTACGCGGTGTCGCTGGATGCCAGTGGCGCGGTCGCCGATGTGCAGATCCTCGAATACCGTGAGGCCTACGGCCAGCAGGTCAAGGATCCGCGCTGGCTGCACCAGTTCGCCGGCAAGCGTGCGGGCCAGTCGCTCAAGTTCGGCAGCGACGTGCAGAACATTTCCGGGGCGACGCTGTCGTCCAAGCATGTCACCGATGGTGTGCGCCGTCTGCTGGCCACTTATGCGCTCGTGCTTGCCGCGGCCTGATCGCGGCCTGCTGCGGCGTTGCCGGCCGCTGCTGGGAACCTTCGTGGAGATTGCTGCGCCGGAGGGCAGCGACGCGGCGGTCGCGCAGGCGTTCGCGCGGATCGAGCACGTGCACGCGCGGATGTCCTTCCATGCCCAGGACAGCGACCTGGCCGCGTTGCGCGAGGCCCGCCCGGGCACGCCGGTGCGCGTGGATAGCGAGACGGTCGAGGTGCTGGCTTTTGCCGGCACATTGCATCGCCGCTCCGGTGGGCTGTTCGACGTGGCGGTCGGCGCGCGGCTGGTGGCGTCCGGCTTCCTGCCGCGGCCGGCAGGGTTGCAGTTGCGAGGTTGCAACGGCAGCGGTGCCGACATCGAGATCTGCGATCGGCGACAGGTGATCTGCCATCGCCGGATGCTGATCGACCTGGGCGGCATCGCCAAGGGCTATGCGGTCGATCGCGCGATCGAGGTGCTGGCGCAGGCTGGCATCGAACAGGCGATCGTCAATGCTGGCGGCGACCTGCGTACGATCGGCAGCGCGCAGGTCCATCTACGCGGGGCAGACGGCAGCATGGACGGCGCCATCATGCTGACCGACAAGGCACTGGCCAGTTCCAGCAATCGCCATCTGCGTCGTCGCCATCGCGGCGTCGAGCATGCAGTGCATCTCGGTGTCGATAGGGTGCCGGTACTGGCGGAGAATGCGGTCAGCGTGATCGCGCCGGACTGCATGCTGGCCGATGCGATGACCAAGGTGGCGCTTGCGGCACCGGCACTCGCTGATGAGATGTTGGCCGAATACGGTGGGTATGTGGTCCGCCTGGCCGCGCGCGAGGTGCACGCATGAGTCAACCTTCTCGTGGTGCACGGCTGGCGCGCTGGCATCTCCAGTTGCTGTTGTGGAGTGGTGGCCTGATCTGGGTCAGCGGCGTGGCCTGGTTGCTGCTGCATTACTTCGGCCAGCGACAGGGGGAGTTCGGGCCGCAGATCAATCCGGGCGAACCGTGGATGCTGCGCCTGCATGGCGCGGCGATGCTGGCATTGTTGCTGGGCATCGGCGGGGTGCTGGTAGCGCATGTCAGCAACGGCTGGGCACATCGCCGGCAGCGCTGGATCGGGCTGTCGCTGTTGGTCCTGCTCGCCGGGCTCGGTGTCAGCGGCTATCTGTTGTATTACCTCAGTGACGAAGGACTGCGTGACTGGGTCGGTCTGGCGCATTGGCTGGTCGGGCTTGCCCTGCTGCCGTTGTTTCTGTGGCATTACCTGCGTGGACGTCGGCGGCGCGGTGCAGGTCGGGCGGGAACCGGCACGAACGGCAGCAAGGCGAATTCCGCCGTCGAGATCCGCAACCGCTGAGACGACGCTGATGCAGGGGGGCTTCGGAGCAGGATGCGAACATGATCATGTTCATTGACCGTGACGGCTCCCGCAACGTGGGACATTCGCCGGACAAGGGCATGCGCCTGTGCTGCGTGCGCAGTATGCTCTGCGTGTGAAAGAAGCCCGAAAAGGGGGCTCCCATGGCATACGTGCGGCGATTGGAACGGCTGGTGGACGTGGTCCAGGAATTGTCGCTGGCGCGCGACATGGACGGTGTCGCGACAGTGGTGCGCCACGCGGCACGTGAGCTGGCCGGCGCAGACGGTGCCACATTCGTATTGCGCGATGGAGACCGGTGCTTCTATAAGGACGAAGATGCGGTGGCTCCGCTGTGGAAGGGGCAGCGCTTCCCGATGAGTGCCTGTATCAGTGGTTGGGCGATGACCCATCGTGAGCCAGTGGTGATTCCGGACATCTATGCGGACGAGCGCATCCCGCATGACGTTTATCGGCCCACGTTCGTGAAGAGTCTGGTGATGGTGCCGATCCGCACCCGGGATCCGATCGGCGCGATCGGCGCCTATTGGGCGCAGCAGCGTGATCCCTCGTCCGACGATGTCCGCCTGCTTGGCGCGTTGGCCGACTCGACATCGGTGGCGATCGAAAATGTGCAGGTCTATGCGGCGCTGGAGCAGCGCGTTCGCGAGCGGACCGCGCAGTGGGAAGCGGCGAACCAGCAGTTGGAGTCGATCAACCAACGACTCCAGGCGGAAGTGAGCGAGCGTCGGCAGGTGGAAGAGGAAGTGCGGCGTCTGTCGATCACGGACGATTTGACCGGGTTGTACAACCGGCGCGGATTCGGTGTGTTGGCCGAGCATCAGCTGGAAATTGCGCGGCGGCAGAACCGGGCCGGGGTGCTCGCGTATTTCGATGTCGACGGCCTCAAGCGGCATAACGATGTCCACGGACATGCCGCCGGCGATGCCCTGATCGTGGAGATGGCTCACGTGTTGCGCAGAGTGTTCCGCAATACCGACGTGATTGCGCGTCTGGGGGGCGACGAGTTTGCGGTGCTGATGCTGGACACCCCAGGCAACACCGAAGAGCTTTTGACCCGGCTGCAATCGGTGAGCGGCCGCATCGAGGTGCCGGGACAGGCCTGGGAGAGCGTGCGCTTCAGTGTGGGGATCGTGCCGCTGTCGAGTGGCGGCAGCTTGGAGCAGCTGCTGCTGGAGGCTGATCGTGCGATGTATGCGGACAAGTGCGCACGGCGGGCTGTCGGTCACGTTCAACCAAACATCGCAGTTGCGTAGGATGGCTCGGTGGTCGGCGTGGCCACAGGAATTCTGGCTTGGCGAGCGGGGCGCTGTCGTGGGGTGTCAGGTCGACCTGTTTCCCTCGGTTGATGTCCGGTCCGCAGTGTCTTGTCGCCATGACTGGGGTGCAGCCTGCGCATGATGCATGGGTGATTTCGAGCCGGGTGTATTCGGTACGATGTGGCTGTGTGCCGAGCGAGTCCGAGTCGACTTTTCGCGCCTCTTGGTACGGCGCAGCGGTGCTTGCTCTGCTGCTTGCCGGTCCGGGGTGAAGCAGTGAAGCACAGGCAATCATCCCGGGTGTCCGGAGCGAACATGTCACATGCCCTCGTCTGGTTCCGCCGTGACCTGCGGCTGGACGACAATCCCGCACTGCATGCTGCGCTCGATGCCGGGCATATCCCGGTACCGGTATACGTGCATGCGCCCGAGGAGGAAGGTGACTGGGCGCCCGGTGCGGCTTCCAACGCGTGGTTGCACCGTTCGCTGGCTGCACTGGACAGGCAATTGCGCCAGCGTGGTTCGCGACTGCTGATACTGCGTGGGCCGAGCGAGGCAGCGCTGCATCGCCTGGCCGGGCAGTGCGCGGCGGTGGCGGTGTACTGGAATCGCAAGTACGAACCGGCTACGCAGCCGCGCGATGCGGCGATCAAGCGCGGATTGCGCGAGGCTGGCGTGGAGGCCGAGAGCTTCAACGGCAGCCTGCTGTTCGAGCCGTGGGAGCTGCAAACACGACAAGGCGACCCGTATCGGGTGTTCACGCCGTTCTGGCGCAGCGCGCTGACCCAGTGGCGATTGCCGAAGCCGACGGTGGCGCCGGATTCGCTGCCGCCATTGCCGCAGGAGCTGGCCGGGGAAGCGCTCGGCACGCTCGGGCTGGCGCCGTCGTCGCGTTGGGACGCGGGTTTCTGGGAGCACTGGCGAGCGGGTGAGGTTGGAGCCCATGAAGCGCTGGAGGTCTTCCTCGATGGCGCGCTGCGCGGTTACCGCGAGGGGCGCGACCGCCCGGACCAGATCGGCAGTTCCCGGCTGTCGCCGCACCTGCATTTCGGCGAGCTCGCGCCTTGGCGGATCTGCGCGGCGCTGGAGGCATGCCGCAACGCAGCCAGCGCGGCCGATATCGATGGCTATGTCCGTGAACTTGGTTGGCGCGAGTTCGGCTATCACCTGCTGCACCATTTTCCCGGCAGCGTCGCGCGCAGCCTCAATCCGCGTTTCGACCGGTTCGAATGGGCCACGCCTGTGCCGGAACTGGTGCGCGCCTGGCAGCATGGGCGCACCGGCATCCCGATCGTCGATGCCGGTATGCGCGAGCTGTGGCATACCGGTTACATGCACAACCGCGTGCGGATGATCGTCGCCAGTCTGTTGTGCAAGCACTTGCGCGTGCATTGGCTCGAAGGCGCACGCTGGTTCTGGGACACGCTGGTCGATGCCGATCTCGCCAACAACACGCTCGGCTGGCAGTGGGTAGCGGGTACCGGCGCCGACGCCGCGCCGTACTTCCGCATCTTCAATCCGGTGACGCAGGCACGGAAGTTCGATCCGCAGGCGCGCTACATCGCGCGTTGGGTGCCGGAGCTGGCGGACCTGCCGGCAGCCGCACGCTTCGCGCCCTGGCAGCATCCGCAACTGCACGCGAAACTGGCGCCGGCGTATCCGATTCCGGTGGTCGATCTGGCCCGCGGCCGGGAGCAGGCACTGGCTGCGTATGGGCGTCTGCGCGGCGGTTGATGCGGTTTTCTGAATACGAGGAAACGGACGCGCCTTCGACCGTGATTTCGTCATGCCGCGCTCGCGCCAGCCTGTTTATGCTGGCCGCCGTCATGAGTGCCGGGTGCCCGGCGATAAAGGAGAAAACCCATGTTCCGATCCGCCAGCAAATGCCTGTCCGTGGCACTGGTCAGCGCCATCGCCCTGTCCGCGTGCGCGACCGGCGGTTCCTACGTACAGCAGGACCAGAACGGCAATCCGACCGAGCAGCAGAACAACAGGACCGGTCGTGGTGCGCTGATCGGTGCTGCGATCGGTGCCGCGGCCGGCCTGATCACTGGTAACAGCGCCACGCATCGTCGTCAGCAGGCCATGATCGGCGCTGGCATCGGCGCGCTGTCCGGCGCGGCGATCGGCAACTACCAGGATCGCCAGGAACGCGCGCTGCGCGAGCGCACCGCGAACACCGGTATCGACGTCAAGCGCGATGGCGACAACATCACGCTCAATCTGCCGGACGGCATCACCTTCGATTTCGGCAAGTCGAGCCTGAAGCCGGAGTTCTACACCGCGCTCAACGGTGTCGCGTCCACGTTGAAGGATTACAACCAGACGATGATCGAGGTGACCGGCCATACCGACAGCGTCGGCAGCGATGCCTTCAACCAGAAGCTGTCGGAGGATCGCGCCAACGCGGTCGCCCAGTACTTGGGGGCACAGGGCGTGCAGCGTGAGCGCATGGAGACCATCGGCGCCGGCAAGCGTTATCCGATCGCCGACAACAGTACGGATGCCGGACGCGCCAAGAACCGGCGGGTGGAGATCCGTCTGATTCCGCTGCGTTCGGATGGCAATGCGACCGGCGTGAACTGAGTCGCGTTGTTTCGATACGAAGAAGGCCGCCCTTGGGCGGCCTTCTTCATTGGGGCATTTGTAGGAGCGGCTTCAGCTGCGATGGGGCTTACCCGGTAAAGCCCCATCGCGGCTGAAGCCGCTCCTACGGGCAGTGGGCGGTCACTCTGCCGTGGCGGTCTCCAGGATGCGCTTGCCGGCTGCGGCCAGTTCGCTGGCCTCTTCGAGCGCCTGCTGCGCCGCCATTTTCGCGGCCGGGCACTGCGCCAGCATGTAGTTGGCGTCGAAGTTGAGGCGTTCGACCAGGAAGTCGACGAAGGCGCGCACCTTCGGCGAAACCAGCCGGCCGCCGGCGAACACCGCGTTGAAGTCGTACTCCGGTCCGGTCCAGCCGGCCAGCACGCGCCGCACCATGCCCGATTCGATGAACGGCTTGGCCATCACGTCGCCGGTCAGCATCAGGCCTTCGCCGCAGACCATCGCACCGTTGAGTGCGGTGGGATCGTTGGCGACCACCAGCGGGTTGACCGGGAATTCGCGCAGTTCGCCGCCGTCGCTGAGCGGCCAGAAGAAGCGGTTGTTGTGGATGTTGCGGTTCTTGCGCATGGCCAGGGTGCGATGGAACTGCAATTCGTCCGGGTGCAGCGGTTCGCCGTAGCGCTCGATGTAGGAGGGGCTGGCGAATACCTGGCTGCGCAGGCTGCCGAGCTTGCGTGCGACCAGGTTGGAGTCGGGCAGGGGGCCGACGCGCAGCGCCAGATCGGCCTCGCCGGCGATCAGGTCCAGCTTCTCGTTGCCCAGGTGCATGTCGAGCTGGATTTCCGGGTATTGCGCGTGGAACTCGCCCAGCAGCGGCGCGATCCAGTTGATGCCGATCGAGTAGGGCACGGTGAAGCGCAGCCAGCCGCGCGGGCCGGATTGCAATTGGCTCACCGCGCTCTCGGCTTCTTCCAGTTCGCGGGCGATGCGTCGGCAATGGTCGTGGTAGACCGAGCCGGCTTCGGTCAGGCCGATGCGACGGGTGGTCCGGTGCAGCAGTCGCGCGCCGAGGCGCTGTTCGAGTTCCTGCACCTTGCGGCTGACGGTGGTCTTGGGCAGGCCGAGCGCGTTGGCGGCGGCGATGAAGCTGCCTTGTTCGACCACCTTCACGAAGATCAGGCTGTCGTTGAGATCGTGGATCATGGCGGGCTCCGGGGGAAAATGGATTGGACCGTGGCAGGGATGATTATTCCCCTTAATCCGGACTAATCAAGTGCGGGTTAGGGGCGTAACTTGCGTCCAATCCTTCTTACCCCCGAGATGCCGCCATGGGACTGCGTTCCTGGCTTGGCCTGAGGTCGAGCCGTGTCGAGGCACTTGAAAGTGCCTTCGATCCAATCAAATTTACCGAAGATCCTGCGATTCCCACGGGCTTTCGCGAATTCACCTTGCCGCCCCGATTGCAGCGCAGTGGCCGTCCGTCCAAGGACATTGGCCATGGTCGCTCGTATGCCCGCAATCCAATTGTCCCGCGAATGGGAGTAAAAGTCCCGTGAGCGGGACGCTGCAGCCGGAGGTCGCGGTGCTGGGTGCGACCGGCCTGGTGGGGGGCGGCATTGTCGCCTCGCTGCTGGAGGCCGGTAGCCCGGTGCTGGCGATCGGTCGCGATGCGGCGCGCCTGCAGGCGCTGAAGGCGCGTTTCGGCGATGCCCCGGCGCTGGACACGATGGATGGTTCGGTGGCCAGTGATTCGACAGCCGAGGCGCTGGCCCACCGTATCGGTGAGCGCTCGCGCCCGCTGGCGGCGGTGGTGGCCTGTATCGGCAGCCCGCTCAGCAAGGGCCGCCTGCTCGACCGGCCGGCCTCGATGCTGCTCAAGCGGCTGCAGCGCGATCTGTTGCCGCACCTGGCGGCAGCCCGTCACCTGCTGCCGTTGCTGGCCGATCTTGGCGGCCGTTACGTGCTGGTCGGCGGCCCCTGCGCCCTGCGGGCGTGGGCCGGTCACGGCGATGTCTCGATCGTCGCGTCGGCGACGCGGATGCTTGCCCATGTGCTGCATGAGGAAGCACAGCCGCTCGGCGTGCGCGTGCAGTTGCTGTCGGTGGACCAGCCGGTCTGCGACCCCAGCCGTCCCGGCGAGGCCTGCCGGGAGTGGCTGAAGCCGACGGCGGTAGGTCGCAGTGCGGTGTCGCTGCTGGCTGGTCGCGGTGTGCCCGGCCAGGTCGTGGTCGGTGTAGATCGATTGCTTGCTTCCCTCCCGGTCAACGGATTGATGGCCGGTGTTCCTCTCCCCCTTTCCACTCAAGAGGTTTCCCGATGAACGAGAACGCCACCCCGTTCCGATTCTCCCTGCGCAATACGCTCGCGGCTGCGGTGATTGCCGCCGTGTTGGCCGCCTGCGGTTCGCAGGCCGCCGAGCATGGCGCGCCGCCCGCACCGGAAGTCGGCGCCGCACTGGTACTGATCAAGCCGATCAAGCAATGGGACGAGTTCAGCGGCCGCGTCGAAGCGGTCGAGAGCGTGCAGTTGCGCCCACGTGTGTCCGGCTACATCGACAAGGTCAACTATGTCGAAGGCCAGGAAGTAAAGAAGGGCGACGTGCTCTTCACCATCGACGCACGCCAGTACCGTGCCGAACTGGCGCGTGCCAGCGCCGACTTGGCGCGTGCGCGCAGCCAGGCCGAGTTGTCGGGTAGCGAGGCGGCACGTGCCAGGAAGCTGGCCGACCAGCAGGCGATTTCGACCGAAAGCTGGGAGCAGCGTCGCGCGGCTGCCGATCAGGCCGGCGCCGATGTGGCTGCCGCGCAGGCGGCGGTCGAGCAGGCGCGACTCAACCTGGAATGGACCCAGGTGCGTGCGCCGATCGACGGCCGTGCCGGTCGCGCGATGGTGACCGCCGGCAACCTCGTCACGGCGGGCGACAGCGCCAGTGTGCTGACCACGCTGGTCTCGCTGGACAAGGTCTTCGTCTATTTCGACGCCGACGAGGCCACCTTCCTGCGTTACTCGCAGATGGCGCGTGCCGGCGAGCGGCCGAGCGAGCGTGAAGCGCGTCTGCCGGTGCGGGTCGCGCTGGTGGGCGAGGACGGCTTTGCCCACGAAGGGCGCGTGGACTTCCTCGACAACCAGCTGGAGCGCAGCACCGGCACGATCCGCGTGCGTGCGGTGCTCGACAACGCCGAGCGTCGTTTCACTCCCGGTTTGTTCGCACGCGTGCAGTTGCCCGGCAGCGGCGAGTTCAAGGCGGTGCTGATCGACGACAAGGCGGTGCTGACCGACCAGGACCGCAAGTACGTCTATGTGGTCGACAAGGACGGCAAGGCACAGCGTCGTGACGTGCAGCTCGGCCGTACTTCAGACGGACTGCGCATCGTGCAGCAGGGTCTGGTGGCGGGCGATCGGGTGATCGTCGACGGCGTGCAGAAGGTGTTCATGCCCGGCATGCCGGTGCAGGTGAAGCCGAGTGTGATTGCGCCCCGGGCAGGCAGTGCGACCGCTGCATTGAACTGAGCCGCTCTCCCGTCGGGAGAGCGGATGGGTGAGGGGATGGGGAAGCCCATGCGATGGCTGATCGCGTGAAGCTTTCCCCGAATCCTCCTCCAACGCTTCGCACCACCTCCTCCTTCTCCCCATGGGCGAAGGGCACGCACTGCGCTACCTGTTTCAACGGCCGCCCATCGTCGGGCGGCTCGAAAATCTTCCAAGGAATTCCCTCATGGATTTTTCCCGTTTCTTCATCGACAGGCCGATCTTTGCGGCGGTGCTGTCGATCGTGATCTTCGCAGCGGGCTTGATCGCCATCCCGCTGCTGCCGATCGGCGAATACCCTGACGTCGTGCCGCCTTCGGTGGTGGTGCGCACGGTCTATCCGGGCGCCAACCCCAAGGTCATCGCCGAGACTGTCGCCACGCCGTTGGAGGAAGCGATCAACGGCGTCGAGAACATGATGTACATCAAGTCGGTGGCCGGTTCGGACGGCGTGCTGCAGATGACCATCACGTTCCGCCCCGGTACCGATCCTGACGACGCGGCGGTCAAGGTGCAGAACCGTGTCGCGCAAGCGCAGGCACGTCTGCCCGAGGACGTGCGCCGGCAGGGCGTGACCACGCAGAAGCAGTCGCCGACCTTCCTGATGGTGGTGCACCTGACCTCGCCGGACGGTCGTTACGACACGCTGTACCTGCGCAACTACGCACGCCTGCACGTCAAGGACGCGCTGGCGCGCATCCAGGGCGTGGGCGATGCGCAGATCTTCGGCGGTGGTGACTATGCGATGCGCGCCTGGCTCGACCCGGAGCGGATTGCCGCGCTCGGGCTGACCGCCGGTGACGTGGTCGCGGCGATGCGCGAGCAGAACGTGCAGGTCTCGGCCGGCCAGCTCGGCGCCGAGCCGATGCCGCATAGCGACTTCCTGACGTTGATCAACGCCCAGGGCAGGCTGCGTACCGAACAGGAGTTCGGCGACATCGTGCTCAAGACCGGCAGCGACGGGCAGGTCACGCATCTGCGCGATGTGGCGCGGATCGAACTCGGCGCGGGCGACTACACGCTGCGCTCGCAGCTGGACGGCAAGAACGCGGTCGGTATCGGCATCTTCCAGGCGCCAGGCGCCAACGCGTTGCAGATCCGTGATCAGGTCATCGCCAAGATGGACGAGCTGACCACGCGCTTCCCGCAGGGCGTGAAGTACGAGGCGGTCTACGACACCACGATCTTCGTGCGCGATTCGATCAGCTCGGTGGTGCACACGCTGTTGGAAGCGGTGCTGCTGGTGGTGCTGGTGGTGATCCTGTTCCTGCAGACCTGGCGCGCCTCGATCATTCCGTTGATCGCGGTGCCGGTGTCGGTGGTGGGTACCTTCGCCGCGTTGCACCTGCTGGGCTTCTCGATCAACACGCTGACCCTGTTCGGGTTGGTGCTGGCGATCGGCATCGTGGTGGACGACGCGATCGTGGTGGTCGAGAACGTCGAGCGCAACATCGAGGAAGGCCTGACGCCACTGGCTGCGGCGCACCAGGCGATGAAAGAAGTGTCCGGGCCGATCATCGCGATCGCGCTGGTGCTGTGCGCGGTGTTCGTGCCGATGGCGTTCCTGTCGGGTGTGACCGGCCAGTTCTACAAGCAGTTCGCGGTGACGATCGCCATCTCCACGGTGATCTCGGCGATCAACTCGCTGACCTTGTCGCCGGCGCTGGCCGCACGCCTGCTCAAGGCTCACGGTGCGCCCAAGGATGCTCCGTCGCGCCTGATCGACAAGCTGTTCGGCTGGCTGTTCCGTCCGTTCAACCGCTTCTTCAACACCAGTTCCAACCGTTACCAGGGCGCGGTTTCGCGCATCCTGGGCCGGCGTGGCGCGGTGTTCGCGGTGTACGTGGTGCTGCTGCTGGTGACCGGCGTGATGTTCAAGGCGGTGCCGGCCGGCTTCATCCCGACCCAGGACAAGATGTACCTGATCGCCGGTGTGAAGCTGCCGGAAGGTTCCTCGATCGAGCGCACCGACGCGCTGCTGCGCAAGGTCGCCGACATCGCGATGAAGACCGATGGCGTGGCGCATTCGATCTCGTTCCCGGGCCTCAATGCGCTGCAATTCACCAATACGCCCAATACCGGCGTGGTGTTCCTGCCGCTCAAGCCGTTCTCGGAGCGTAAGCGCTCGGCGCTGGAGATCAACGCCGAGATCAACCAGAAGATCTCCGCGCTGGGCGGCGGCCTGACCTTCGCGTTCATGCCGCCACCGATCCTCGGCCTGGGTAACGGCAACGGCTACCAGCTGTTCGTCGAGGACCGCGGCAATCTGGGGTATGGCGCGTTGCAGAACGCGGTCAGCTCGCTGCAGGGCGCGATATCGCAGGTGCCGGGCATGAGCTACCCGATCGGCACCTACCAGGCCAACGTGCCGCAGCTGGATGCGGAGGTCGATCGCACCAAGGCCAAGGCCCAGGGCGTGTCGTTGACCGATCTGTTCGACACCTTGCAGACCTATCTGGGTTCGGCCTACGTCAACGACTTCAACCAGTTCGGCCGTACCTGGCAGGTGATCGCCCAGGCCGATGCGCCGTTCCGCGACAGCGTCGAGGACATCAGCCGCCTGCGTACCCGCAACGACCGTGGCGAGATGGTGCCGATCGGTTCGATGGTCAGCATCAAGCAGACCTACGGTCCCGATCCGGTACTGCGCTACAACGGTTACACCGCCGCCGATCTGGCCGGTGAAGCCGATGCGCGCATGCTGTCCTCGGCCGAGGCGATGCAGAAGGTGACCGATCTGGCCGCACAGGTGCTGCCGGCCGGCATGGCGATCGAATGGACCGACCTGAGCTATCAGCAGGCGACCCAGGGCAATGCGGCGATGGTGGTGTTCCCGCTGGCGGTGATGCTCGCGTTCCTGGTGCTGGCGGCGCTGTACGAAAGCTGGACCCTGCCGCTGGCGGTGATCCTGATCGTGCCGATGACGCTGCTGTCGGCGTTGCTGGGCGTGTGGCTCAGCGGTGGCGACAACAACGTGTTCGTGCAGGTCGGCCTGGTGGTGCTGATGGGGCTGGCGTGCAAGAACGCGATCCTGATCGTCGAGTTCGCCCGCGAGCTGGAACTGCAGGGCAAGGGCATCGTCGAATCGGCGCTGGAAGCCTGCCGTCTGCGTCTGCGTCCGATCGTGATGACCTCGATCGCCTTCATCGCCGGCACGGTGCCGCTGGTGTTCTCGCACGGCGCGGGCGCCGAGGTGCGTGCTGCCACCGGCATCACGGTGTTCGCCGGCATGCTGGGCGTGACCCTGTTCGGCCTGTTCCTGACCCCGGTGTTCTACGTCGCGCTGCGCAAGCTGGCCGGCCGTCCGCTGGTCTCGCATGCCCCGGCGCCCGCGCAGCACAACCACGCCTGATCGCCTTCATTCCCCCTCTCAAGGACTTCATCCATGAACGACAACACCAAGATCGCGCTCGTCACCGGTGCCACCCGCGGTATCGGTCTGGAGACCGTGCGTCAGCTGGCCCAAGCTGGCGTGCACACGCTGCTGGCCGGTCGCAAGCGTGATGACGCAGTGGCCGCCGCGCTCAAGCTGCAGGCCGAGGGCCTGCCGGTGGAAGCGATCCAGCTCGACGTGCTCGACGACATCAGCGTCGCTGCCGCGGTCGGCACCATCGAGCAACGTCACGGCCGTCTCGACATCCTGATCAACAACGCCGGCATCCTGGTCGACGAGTTCGGCCGCAAGCCGTCCGAACAGACCCTGGATACCTGGCGCCGCACCTTCGACACCAATCTGTTCGCGGTGGTCGAGGTCACCCGTGCGTTCCTGCCGCTGCTGCATCGTTCGGCGGCCGGGCGCATCGTCAACGTGTCGAGCCTGCTCGGCTCGAACACGCTGCACAGCGATCCGTCCTCGCCGATCTATGACTTCAAGGTCCCGGCCTACAACGTCTCCAAGACTGCGGTGAACGCCTGGACCGTGCAGTTGGCCTACGAGCTGCGCGACAGCACCATCAAGGTCAATACGGTGCATCCGGGCTACGTCAAGACCGACATGAATGGTGGCCAGGGCGAGATCGAAGTCAGCGAAGGCGCGCGTTCCAGCGTCGGCATGGCGCTGATCGGTGCCGACGGCCCGAACGGCAGCTTCAGTTACCTTGGCGAGGTGCTGCCATGGTGATCCGTCTGTTGACCGTGGCCGTGGCCGGCGCGTTGCTGGCAGGTTGCGTCAGCGTTGGCCCGAACTACGTCGCACCGTTGCAGCAGGCAACGGTGCTGCCGGAGGCCCGCGATCCGGCCTTCAGTGGCGAATCGCCGGTCGGCGCCTGGTGGGCGCAGTTCGACGATCCGGTGCTTGAGCAACTGGTGCGCGACTCGCTGGTGGCCAACTACGACGTGCGCATCGCCGTGGCACGCGTGCAGGAGGCGCGTGCGGTGTTCGTCGAGCGTCGTCTCGACCAGGCTCCGCACGTGACCGCCGAAGGCAGCTACACCCGCAGCCATGAGCAGTCCTCCACTGGCGACGGCCAGCGCGTGCTGAGCGAGAGCACGACGCTGGGCTTCGACGCCGGTTGGGAACTGGATCTGTTCGGTCGCCAACGCCGTGCCGCACAAGCCGCGCACGCCGACCTGGAAGCCGAACAGGCCGGTCTGGACGATGCCCAGGTCACCGTTGCCGCCGAGGTCGCACGCAACTACTTCGAACTGCGCGGCACCCAGAAGCGCATCGAAGTCGCGCGCACCACGCTCGACAACCTGCGCGACACCCAGCGTCTGACCGAAACCCGCTGGAACCTGGGTTCGGGCAGCGAGCTGGACGTGCAGAGCAGCCGTGCGCGGTTGAAGGCGATCGAGGCCGACATCCCGCTGCTGGAAGTTGCCCAGGCCCAGTACCGCCGCCGTCTGGCGGTGTTGCTGGGGCGGGCGCCGGATGCACTCGACGAGATCCTGGTACCGCGTCCGACACCGGCTTACGCACGGGCATTGGCGCTGGGCGACAGCGCGCAGCTGCTGCGTCAGCGTCCGGACGTGCGCGAGGCCGAGCGCAGGCTCGCGGCAGCGACCGCGCGGGTCGGCGTGGCCACTGCCGATCTGTTCCCGCGGATCAGCTTGAGCGGCTTTGTC
Organism: Pseudomonas sp. GW821-FHT07E12; assembly: GCF_058986605.1. Lineage (NCBI taxonomy): Bacteria > Pseudomonadati > Pseudomonadota > Gammaproteobacteria > Pseudomonadales > Pseudomonadaceae > Pseudomonas > Pseudomonas sp. GW821-FHT07E12. The sequence goes on from NZ_JBYSVX010000018.1 coordinate 57,134, forward strand.
GGTTTCCTGTCCGGCGATGTGGCCTCGTTGACCGCCAGCGGCAGCAAGGCGTGGTCGGTGACCCCGTCGATCAGCTGGGCGGCGTTCGACTTCGGCACCGTGCGGGCACGCCTGCGTGCCAGCAAGGCCCAGGCCGACGGTGCGCTGGCGCAGTACGAACAAAGCGTGCTGCTGGCGCTGGAGGACACCGAGAACGCCCTGACCGCCTACTCGCGGCAACAGGCGCGGTTGGCGATCGTGGTCGATCAGGCCGAGGCCGCACGGCGTGCCGAAGCATTGGCGCAGATCCGCTATCGCGAGGGTTCGGAGGATTTCCTGACCCTGCTGGATGCCCAGCGCACCCGGTTGACCGCAGACGATGCACTGGCCCAGGCCGAAGCCTCGGTCAACGTCGGCGTGGTGACGGTCTACAAGGCGCTGGGCGGCTGGCGCCAGACGGGGGCACAGGATGATGCCCGTGCGGCGGCAGTGCGTGTGGTGAAGCCGGACCCGGCAGCGGGTTGAGGAAGAGGGCGTGCGGGCGGATCAGCCGCCCGCACGCCATCACAGCAGATGGTCGGCGATGCGGTAGCTGTCGCGGCCGTTGTTCTTGGCGATGTACAGCGCCGCATCCGCACGCGAGAACCAGTCCTGCCAGTGGGTCTCGCCGTTGTAGCGGGCTGCGCCCAGCGAGATGGTGATGCGGCCACCCGGGCCGCGCAGCGCGCTGCGGATCGTCCTGCGCAGGCGCTCGGTGGCGGCCTCAAGCTCTTCGGTCGATTCGATCCGCAGCAGCACCACGAACTCTTCGCCACCAAACCGGAACACCCGGTCGTTGTCGCGCACTTCGAAGCGCAGGATCGCGGCCAGATCGGCCAGCGTGGCATCGCCGGCGGCGTGCCCATAGAGGTCGTTGACCTCCTTGAAATGATCCACGTCGAGGATCACCAACCCGTTGAGGCGCTGGCGTTCGCGGCGTTCGTCGATCTGCCGGGTCAGCGTGCGCTCGAGCATCCGCCGGTTGGGCAGGCCGGTCAGGGCATCGAGCGAAGCCAGTTCCTCCAGCTCGACCCGGTCATCGTTCATCCGCCGCGACAGCGCGTGACCGATCACCATCGTCAGCGCGGTGACCGCGACCGCCGAGAAACGCTCGCCCAGGTTCGCGGCCAGTTCCGGGAAAAGGAACAGCACCAGCAGCAACGGCAGGCTCACCAGCGTGGCCCGCCCGGGCGTGCACAGGAAATGGTTGGTCATCAGCACCGGGAACAACCACGGCAGCGCGGCCTGCCCGGACAGCGTCAGCGCCAGCAGGCAGCCGGCCACGTTGATCACGGCAACCCGCAGCCCGGCGCCACCCGCTTCCTCGCGACCCCGCATGTGCCAGAACTGGATGCCGGCCAGCAGCGCCAAGGCCAAGGCCAGAACCACGCCCAGCCATTGCCCGGCCGTAGCCAGATACAGCGCATACAGAACCAGCAGGCCGGTGGCGAGCGGGCCCAGTACGCGGATGAAACCCAGCCGGGGATCCCGTCTCAACTGGACGATCACGGAGTAGGTCTGAAGGGGCAGGTTGAGAAGAGGGTGAATGAAGCGAGTAAGACGGTCCAACAATTCCCGGTGTCAGAAAGGGCCGATCCGTTACCGGACCGACCCTTCCGTTTGAATTGGCAGAGGTGACGCTGGCCGATGCAATCGGTTGAAGCACAAGGAGAAATTGACGATTTTCTCCCTTGCTGCGGCACCTCGAACGATACCCGGCCATCATACGGCAAGGGGCTTGTGGGCGACCACTCTCCGGGTCGGCTTCGTCCCCTCCATCCGCAAGTTCGTCGTTGCCATCGGGGCTTCGTCGATTTCCCGTGGCCCGGCGCCTGATTGCCATGGCAGCCTGCGGTGCGAAAGGTACTTGGGAGGAGGTGGGCATGATGTTGAAAGTAGAGGGGTCTTTCGGAAGGCGGTGGGCTGCGGTGGCACTCGCCACGCTGTTGATTTCCGAGGCAGCCTTCGCCGGTAACGCATCCGCGGGCCCGGTACCGGCCCCGCGCTGCGAGATCGGCAGCTATCGCCTGAGCAATGGGCAATCGCTCGACATCGGGCCGGGCGCCGGGCAACAACTACGTTGGCGCATGCCCGATGGGCGCACGGGAGCTTTGACGCGAGTCGCCGGTGGCGTGTGGACCAGTACCTTGGGCTGGACGGATCGACCTGACGGGCATCGAGTCCGCTTCGACTGCAAGCGCAGCAGCGTGCGCTTCGACGGTGTGCCGGGCGCGCGCATACCGCTGGTGGAGATCGATACCCGCTTCAGCGGCAGCGGCGTCACCCTCGCTGGTCGCCTGACCTTGCCACCTGGCGACGAGCCTGTGCCGCTGGTGGTCCTGGTACATGGCGCCGAGCGCGACTCGGCGTTGCAGCGCTATTCGCTCCAGCGCGAGTTCGCGAGTGCCGGGATCGGGGTGTTCGCCTACGACAAGCGTGGCACCGGCGCGTCCGATGGTCGCTATACGCAGGACTACCTCACGCTGGCCATCGATGCGATTCACGCCATGCGCGAAGCCAGGCGTCTGGCGGGTGCTCGCGCCGGACGCATCGGCTACCAGGGCGGCAGCCAGGGCGGTTGGGTGGCCCCGCTGGCAGCGCGGATCGCCCCGGTCGACTTCGTCATCGTCAGCTTCGGCCTGGCGGTCTCGCCGTTGGAGGAGGATCGCGAAGCGATCGCATGGGACATGACCCGAGGCGGCTTCGGCGAGGACGCCATGGCCGGCGCCATGGACATCGCCGACGTCACCGCCCGGTTGATCGAAAGTGACTTCACCGAGGGCTACGAGCTATTGGCTGCAGCGAAGGCCAAGTATGGAAAGGCGCCTTGGTATCCCTCCGTGCGAGGCAACTTCACCGGGTATCTGCTCGCCACCGATCCGGAGGTCATCCGTCGCGCCGCGCCGCAGCTCGTCCGCGGCGTGCCGGTGCACTACGACCCGATGCCGGTGCTCGAAGCACTGGATACCCCTCAGCTGTGGGTGCTGGGTGGACAGGATCGGGACGCACCGCCGCAGGAAACGCTACGCCGGTTGGCCACCTTGCAGCGTGCCGGCAAGCCGATCACGCGCGTGGTGTTCCCCCACGCCGATCACGGCATGTATGACTTTGAAACCGATGCAGGTGGCGAGCGGGTTTCCACGCGTCAGCCGGACGGCTACTTCCGCGTGATGGCCGACTTCATCCGTGGCACCACGCTGCAGCCGCGCTATGGAGAGGCCACGCCGTGTGCGGATGCCTTCTGCGGCGGCTATTGATGGCCGCCCTGACGATACTTCCGGCACCTTCGGTCGCACGGTGCTGGATGTGAAAAAGGCCGGAAACCCCAGGAATTCGCGGGTTTCCGGCCTTCTCCGGACCTGTTCGGTCCCTTCATTGGTGGAGGTGGGCGGAATCGAACCGCCGTCCGAAAGAACTCCATCCTCAGCACTACATGCTTATCCGCTCGTTGAGTCTCGTCCCCGGGCAGCACGATCGGCAGAGCGCACCCGAGAACCAGCCCGCTTTATTTAACCGGCAGCTGACAGGCAGCCACCACCGGCGGTTCCGTGATAGTGACCCTACGCTGCGAGCACGGACACAAGCAGTTTCGGGGCTTACGCCTTAAGCGGCGAGAGCGTAGTTGTCGTCGTTGGCAACTAGAGTTTTGCCGCTGGATTAACGAGGAAAGCTGCCCCCTCGGCATGCGCCAAGCGACTTCGCAACTCCCGTCGAAACCAGTGCACCCCCGGGAAAGCGTAAAACGCTGACTCGGCCAGTGTAGGGATCAGCGCTGCCAGTCACAAGTATTGCGACAGAGCTTGCTTAAAGTGGCTTCAGCGCCGCTGGCAAGACCCGCAACGGGCCTTGGGTGGAACAGCAGCAGGGAGGAGGCAGCAATGGCGACCGGAAAGAAGGGCAAGACTCCGCGCGGCAAGAAGAGCGGAGCGGGGAAGGCGCAACCGAACGGTACTGAACAGGCGGCCGGTGCCGACGATGTGAAGGCGACCGAGCCGGGCCAGGCGGTATCGGCCAAGACCGTGCTGGCGCTGGCCCAGGGCCAGGCGCGTACCGTGGTGTACATCCATGGCATCGGCAACAAGCCGCCGGCCGAAGTGCTGCGCTGCCAGTGGGACAACGCGTTGTTCGGACGGCCGATGGGCGAGCGTACCCGGCTGGCGTATTGGGTCGATCGCGAGCGCTATCCGGTCCCTGAGCCGGGCACCTGCGCGGATCGCGACGAGGGACCGGCCCCCAATCCATCGGAGCAGCGCCTGCTCGGTGTGCTCGGGTTGGTGCCGACCAACCAGGACCTGGGCGCACTCATCGACCGGATTGCGGACTCGCCGCAGGAGCAGGCCGACCTGCAGCGCATGTTGCAGGAACTGGAGGCGGGGCAGGGCGCCGCATCCGGGCCGCAGGCGCGGGGCCTGGTCGACGTCGTCAACCGCGTGCTGCTGCGGCTGGTGTCGGCTGCGCTGCTGCAGGACGTGCACGATTTCTTCTTCGTGCCCGCGCGACGCGAGGCGATGCAGCAGAGCCTGCTCGAACGTTTGCGCTCGGGTGGCGGTCCGTTCGTGGTGGTCGCGCACAGCCAGGGCTCGATGATCGCTTACGACGTGCTGCGCCAGCTGGAGGCGGCCGACATCGAGGTCTCGCTGTTCGTCACCATCGGTTCGCCGCTGGGGTTGCCGGTGGTGCGCAGCATGTTCAAGCGCTGGACCGGCACCAGGAAGCTGCCATTCCCACCCTGCGTGCGACGCTGGGTGAATGTGGCCGAACGCCGCGATCCGGTGGCACTGGATGCTGATCTGAGCGACGACATCGCCGGTGCGAAGGATCGCTTCGTCAATATCGCCGAGGATCGGATCAACCCGGACTGGAAGAGCAATCCGCATTCCGGATCGGGCTATCTGTCGATCCCGCAGGTGCGCGCGGAAGTGCGCAACGCGGTTGGCGTCGGCTTCGACCAGCCGGTGTCCAACACGGTGCTGATCAAGGACCTGTCCGAACAACTGGAGGCGCGCAGCGCTGCGCATCGTCACGAGGTGCTGATCGAGCTGGACAAGCTTGCACCCGGCATCGATGCCGAGCAGGCGCGGGCACAGCTGGTGGTGCGCCTGCGTGAGCTGGCCGGGCGCAGCACCGGATTGAAGGGCAAGCGTCTGGACGATGTGATCGAGCTGGAGGATGGACTGCAGCGCTTTGTTTCGGCCCGGCTGACGCGCTTCGAGGTCGAGGCGTTACGCGACGAGTACCGCGCGCTCGGCGTGCGCCGCCTGTGGCGCGATGCCGGCAAGCGTGCGTTGATCCGCGAGTCGTCGAGCGTGATCCACGCCGACGCGGCGCAGACCGCGTACCGCGCGCTGGGTCAGAAGATCGGCTGGGCAGTGCTCGATACCGGTATCGCCGCGGCACATCCGCATTTCTTCGAAGCCGGTGTGCGCGACAGCGTGGTCGAGCAATGGGACTGCACAAAACGTGGGCGGCCGGCGCGGCTGGTGCGCGCGGACGGCGAGCGTTTCGAGAAGCTGGACCGGCATGGTCACGGCACCCACGTGGCCGGCATCATCGCCGGGCACTGCATGGCCTCGCTGCCGGACAGCGATGGTCGGCCGACGCCGCCGATCGAGTTTGCCGGGATCGCGCCGGAGGCACAGCTGTATGGCTTCAAGGTGCTCGACGATGAGGGCAATGGCCGCGACTCGTGGATCATCAAAGGCATCCAGCAGGTGGTCGAGATCAACGAGCGCGCCGGCGGGCTGGTGATCCACGGCGTCAACCTGAGCCTGGGCGGCTATTTCGACCCGGAAAGTTACGGCTGCGGCTTCACACCGCTATGCAACGAGCTGCGCCGGCTGTGGCGGCAAGGCGTGGTGGTGGTGCTGGCGGCCGGCAACGAGGGCATGGCCTGGTTGCTGCAGGAGGATGGCGAGGCCTATCCGACCAACATGGATCTGAGCATCGGCGATCCGGCCAACCTGGAAGAGGCGATCGCGGTCGGATCGGTGCACAAGAGCCAGCCGCACAACTACGGTGTGTCGTACTTTTCCTCGCGCGGGCCGACCGCCGACGGTCGACTGAAGCCGGATGTGGTCGCGCCGGGCGAGAAGATCGTTTCAGCGCACTACGACTTCCGCGCCGACGACCCGCTCAGCCTGATGGTCGAGATGAGCGGCACCAGCATGGCCGCGCCGCACGTGGCCGGGTTGGTGGCGGGATTCCTGTCGGTGCGCCGCGAGTTCATCGGCTTCCCGGACCGCATCAAGCAGCTGATGTTGGAAAACTGCACGGATCTGCGGCGCGATCCCTACATGCAGGGACGCGGGGTGCCGAATTTGATGCGGATGCTTGGGGGTACTTAGGGCGGCCAGGATCGGGGAGACGGAATCAGGTATTCGCAAGAGCCTGCTTCGGAAGGCCTGCTGTTGTGGGAGGGGCTTCAGCCCCGACGGGCTTTGCTGGCCTACTGTCGGGGCTGAAGCCCCTCCCACAAAAAAACGAAGCGAAAAGGCTCAGAAATCACTTGTCAGGGCATCGAGATCAAAGATGCTTTTCCTGATTCCCGGCCCTCACGCATCGCGATTATGCTGACGCATGACCCGCTGCTTGTCGCGTTGCCACTCGCGTTCCTTGGAGGCATCGCGCTTGTCGTGCTCCTGCTTGCCCTTGGCCAGTGCGATTTCGAGCTTGACCTTGTTCTTGCTCCAGTACATCGCGGTCGGCACCAGCGTGTAGCCGTCGCGTTCGACGGCGCCGATCAGCTTGTCGATCTGGTTCCGGTGCAGCAGCAGCTTGCGGGTGCGGCGGTCCTCGGCGACGACGTGGGTGGAGGCTTGGATCAGGGGAGTGATCTGCGCGCCGATCAGGTAGATCTCGCCGTTGCGCACGTAGGCGTAGCCGTCGGTCAGGTTGGCGCGGCCGGCGCGAATCGCCTTGACCTCCCAGCCCTGCAACGCCATGCCGGCCTCGTAGCGCTCGATGATGTGGTAGTCGTAGCGCGCGCGCTTGTTCAGGGCGATGGTCTTGTTGGCCGTCGCGCCGTTTGCTTTATCCTTGGCAGATTGCTTGCTCATTCTTCTATTGTCTCCGATTCGGCCCCGCCGAACGATCCATGCCGTGATCCATGCCTACTGTCCGCCGTAGCGCCCTGGTCGAACACAGTGCCGCGCGCATGTTCGATCTGGTCAACGATGTTTCCGCCTATCCGCGCCGCTTCGTCTGGTGCGATGGCGCTCAGCTGATCGAGCAGGACCAGACGCGCATGCTGGCGCGGCTGGACCTGGGGCTGGGCTCGTTCCGTACCTGGTTCACCACCGAGAACACGTTGGACCGGCCGCATCGCATCGACATGAAGCTCAAGGACGGCCCGTTCAAGCGGCTGGAAGGGCGCTGGGACTTCCATGCGCTCGACGAGAACGCCTGCAAGGTCAGCCTGGTACTCGATTTCGAGCCGACTTCGCGTCTGCTTGCGCCGGCGCTGGTCCTGGGGTTCCAGGGGCTGGCCGATCGCATGGTCAACGACTTCGTGCGCGTGGCCGACCGCGAAGAGGGCTGATCAATGCGCGTCGAAGTGGTGATCGCCTGGCCGGACCGCTACCTGGCGCACTGGGTCGAATTGCCCGAGGGTGCGCTCGTCGCCGATGCGGTGAAGGCTGCCGCGCTCGATCCGGCGGGTGAAGGCCGGGCCTGTGCGATCCACGGTGTCCTGGCGAGGCCGGAACAGGTATTGCGCGATGGCGACCGGCTGGAACTGCTGCGCCCGCTGCTGATCGATCCCAAGGAAGCCCGGCGCCGACGCGCCAAGGCCCCGTGAAGGCGCCGGCTTAGCCGCCGCCCTGCTTCTTCTTGTCCTTGGCTAGGTTCGGGCCGAACTGCTTGCGGGCCGACTTGGCCAGCTGCTCGTCCTGGTTCGGGAAGTAGTCGCCTTCCCAGCGGGTCACCCGGTCATTCTCGAAGAACACCGTGAAGTTCTTGACCTCGGTGTGGGCCAGGCGGTCGATGCGCTGGGTCGAGGTGTAGTCCCAGCGCTCGGCGTGGAACGGATCCGGGATCGACGGAGTCCCCAGCAGCGCGGACACGGCCTGCTTGGTCTGGCCGACCTGCAACTGGTCCACGGCCTCCTTCTTGATCAGGTTGCCCTGATAGATAGGCTGCTTGTAAATGATGCCGCAGCCAGCGGTGGACAGGGCAACAGCGGCGACCAGCAGGAGATTGCGCATCGGGGACAGTACGAAGTGAAAATCAGCGCGATGATACACTCCCGAAGGTCGCCGCAACCCATCCCCGGCAGCTGGCGCTAAATCGCCAATGAACAGGAACACCGGAGAATCCATGGAATCCCACGACCTTCGTAAAGTCGGCCTCAAGGTCACTCATCCGCGCGTGCGCATCCTCGAGCTGCTGGAGCAGAAGAGCGCGCAGCACCATCTCAGCGCCGAAGACATCTACCGGCAATTGCTGGAACACGGCGACGAAATCGGCCTGGCCACGGTATACCGGGTCCTGACCCAGTTCGAGGCGGCCGGGCTGGTGCTCAAGCACAACTTCGAGGGCGGCCAGGCGGTCTATGAGATCGACCGCGGCGGCCATCACGACCACATGGTGGACGTGGATACCGGCAAGATCATCGAGTTCGAAAGCGACGAGATCGAGGCGCTGCAGCACAAGATCGCCGTCGAGCATGGCTACGAGCTGGAGGACCACTCGCTGGTGCTGTACGTTCGCAAGAAGCGCAGCCGCTGAGGTTGCGACTCCTTGGACAGGCGAAAGGCGGCCGGTCGGCCGCCTTTCGCGTTGTGGGAGGGCTGCTGTGTGTGGGCACCTCCTGTAGGAGCGACTTCGGTCGCGAGGAGTTTTCCCGGGGAAGCCCCTTGCGACTGAACGGCGTCGGCATGCCGACGCCACTCCTACAGGGAGCCAGCAGGCGGCGCTGGATTCACACTTCCTGCAACAGCTTGCGGGCGGCCGCCCGCGCTTCCTTGCTCACGTCCACGCCGCCCAGCATCCGTGCCAGTTCCTCCTGCCGCCCCTGCGCGCCGAGCAGTTCCACTGCGCTCTGGGTCATGCCGTCGACCGGGGCCTTGCTGACCCGGTAGTGGGCGTGGCCCTTGGCCGCGACCTGCGGCAGGTGGGTGACGCACAGCACCTGGCGTTGTTCGCCCAGCGCCCGCAGCTTCTGGCCGACGATGTCGGCCACCGCGCCGCCGATGCCCGAATCGACCTCATCGAACACCATCGTCGGTACCGCGTCCAGGCCGAGTGCGGCGACTTCGATCGCCAGTGAGACCCGCGACAACTCACCGCCGGAAGCGACCTTGCGCAGCGGCCGTGGTGGCTGGCCAGCGTTGGCCGCGACCAGGAATTCCACGCGCTCGGCGCCGTTCGGGTCCGGCCGACCGTTGTCCTGTGGCTGCAACTCGATCAGGAACCGCCCACCGCCCATGCCCAGCTCGCCGATCAGGGTGGTGGTGGCCTCGCCGAGCGCGGTCGCGGCGCGCGTGCGCGTGGCCGTGAGCGTGGACGCGGCCTGCTTCCAGTCGGCGCTGGCTTCGGCGATCAACTCGCCGATCCGTTGCAGGCGCGCATCGGCGCCACGCAGCGATTCGGCCTCGGCCGCCAGCCGGTCGCGCTGTTCGGCCAGTTGCTCAGGGGCGACGCGGTGCTTGCGCGCCAGGTCGTGCAGGTGCCCCATGCGTCGTTCCATCGCCTCGAACTGGGCCGGGTCGGCGTCCAGGTCGTCGCGGATGCGGTCGAGCAGGGCGAGTGCCTCGTCGAGCTGGATCGCCGCACCGTCGAGCAGGGTATCGACCTCGCCCAGGCGCGGTTCGTGCTCGACGAGCCGGGACAGGGCGTGCCGGCACGCCTGCAGCAGGCCGAGCGCGGATTCGCCCTCGTCACCGTTGAGGCGGTCGGCAGCCTGGTTGCAGGCATCGATCAGCGCGGTGGCATGGGCCTGGCGACGGTGGTTGTTGTTGAGCGTGGCGAGCGAGGCCGGCTCCAGATCCTCACGCTCCAGTTCGGCGAGCTGGTGCCCCAGGTAGCCGATCCGGTCGGAAACGTCGCCCTGCGCCGACAACGCCTCGCGTTCGTCCAGCAGCGCCTGCCAGCGCGCGGCGGCCTGACGGACCTGCTCGCGCTCGCCGGTGTTGCGGGCGTAGGCGTCCAGCAGTCCCAGCTGGCTGGTGCGCGAGAGCAGCGCCTGATGCTCGTGCTGGCCGTGGATCTCGACCAGATGGCCGGCCAGTTCGGCCAATTGCGACATCGGCGCGGGCCGGCCGTTGATCCAGGCGCGCGAGCCGCCGTCGGCGCGGATGATCCGGCGCAGTTGGCATTGGCCGTCATCGTCGAGCTCGTTCTCGCGCAGCCAGAGCTGGGCCGGATGATCCACCGCCAGCGCGAATTCAGCCGACAACTCGGCGCGCTCGGCACCATGGCGGACCACGCCGCTGTCGGCGCGCAGGCCGGACAGGAAGCCCAGCGCGTCGACCATCAGCGACTTGCCGGCGCCGGTTTCGCCGGAGACCACGGTCATGCCGGGGCCGAATTCCAGCTCGGTGGCGCGGACAACGGCGAAATCCTTGATCGAGAGATGTCTGAGCATGCAGGCGTCGGGACGGTCTTGGGGTTCTGGGGAAGGAGGCGGGCAGATGCAGCTTGCCAACGATCCGGGCAGACATTATCTATGGTTCGTCTCACAGACTGATCCCATGCGCGCCTCTTCCACGCCATCGCTCGATCCCCGTGCCCGCCAGCTGCTGCGGACGTTGATCTCGCGCTACATCCACGACGGTGAGCCGGTCGGGTCCAAGACCCTGGCCCAGCACGCCGGACTCGACGTCAGCTCGGCAACGATCCGCAACATCCTGGCGGATCTGGAGGACATCGGGCTGCTCAGCTCGCCGCATACCTCGGCCGGGCGGGTGCCGACCGCGCACGGCTACCGGGTATTCGTCGACAGCCTGGTGCAGATGCAGCCGCCGGGCGAGGACGAGGTGCGCAGGCTGCGCGCCGAGCTGGCGTCCGGCGCCGGCACCCAGTCGCTGCTGGGCAGCGCCTCGCAGATGCTGTCGGCGATGAGCCACTTCGTTGGCGTGGTCAGCGCACCGCGGCGCGAGCAGTTCGCGTTCAGGCACATCGATTTCGTCGCCATCGACGCGCGCAAGGTGCTGGCGATCGTGGTGTTCGCCGACAACGAAGTGCAGAACCGGGTGATCGAGCCGCGCCGCGCCTACGAGCCGGCCGAGCTGGAGCGGGTCGCCAACTACCTGAATGCCCATTTCGCCGGCCGGGCGCTGTTGGACATCCGCGCCAGCCTGCTGCGTGAGCTGCGGGTGGCCAAGGACGAGATGGAGCAGTTGCTCTCGCACAGCGTGGATCTGGCGGGCGAGGCGCTGGCGCCGGCCGCCAGCGAGGACGTGCTGCTGGCCGGGCAGACCCGGTTGATGGGGGTGCAGGACCTGTCCGACCTGGACCGGCTGCGCGAGCTGTTCGAGGCCTTCGCCAGCAAGCGCGAGATCCTGCAGTTGCTGGAGCGCACGATCCAGGCGCCGGGCGTGCAGATCTTCATCGGCGAGGAGACCGGCATGGTGTCGCTGGAAGACGTCTCGCTGGTCACCGCCCCGTACACCGCGCATGGACAGGTGCTGGGCGTGCTCGGGGTGATCGGGCCGAAGCGGATGGCCTACGACCGGCTGATCCCGCTGGTGCAGGTCACCGCCGACATGCTCGGGGCGGCGATGGAGCCGCCGGCACGGTGATCGGCGGTGGAGCGGGGGCCTGCTCCACGGGCCTTATCGACAAGCTCAAGCGGAGCCAGCTTCGATCAACGAATACAGCGGCGCTTGAAACGCTGTGTGCCGGCCCACATAGGGGGTCGGGTGGGGCGGGTGTTCCTCCTGCCCGGGAATGGCTTAATGAACCAAGATCACCCTGAATTCGATTCCGAAGACCCCTCCCAGAACCAGCCGTCGGCCGATCCGTTGCAGGATGAAGTCGAAGCGCTGCGCAGCGAGATCGCGCTGATCAAGGCCGACGCCCTGCGCGAGCGTGCCGATCTGGAGAACCAGCGCAAGCGCATCACCCGCGACGTCGAGAACGCGCGCAAGTTCGCCAACGAGAAGCTGCTGGGCGAGCTGCTGCCGGTGTTCGACAGCCTCGATGCCGGCCTCACCGCCGCGGGCAGCGAGCCGAGCCCGCTGCGCGATGGCCTGGAGCTGACCTACAAGCAGCTGTTGAAGGTCGCCGCCGACAACGGCCTGCTGCTGCTCGACCCGACCGGCCACGCGTTCAATCCCGAACACCACCAGGCCATCAGCCAGGCCGACGCGCCCGAGGGCGTGGCGCCGGGCAGCGTGCTGCAGGTGTTCCAGAAGGGCTACCTGCTCAACGAACGCCTGTTGCGCCCGGCCCTGGTCGTGGTCGCACGCCACGACTGACCGGGGCACCGCGCCGGCGGGGTATCTGCCGGTGCAACGCAGTTTCGTGTGGGTGGCTTGAATGGGTTTACGCCATCCCCACATCTGGACCAGAACCCGGCGCGGGCCGGGAAAACAGACTTAAGAACACTCTTCAGGAGCCTCCCCTATGGGCAAGATCATTGGTATTGACCTCGGCACCACCAATTCGTGCGTGGCGATCATGGACGGCGGCAAGGCCCGCGTCATCGAGAATTCGGAAGGCGATCGCACCACGCCTTCGATCGTCGCCTACACCAAGGACGGCGAAGTGCTGGTCGGCGCCTCGGCCAAGCGCCAGGCCGTCACCAACCCGAAGAACACCTTCTACGCGGTGAAGCGCCTGATCGGCCGCAAGTTCACCGACGGCGAGGTGCAGAAGGACATCGCGCACGTGCCGTACGGCATCCTGGCGCACGACAACGGCGACGCCTGGGTGCAGACCAGCGATGGCAAGAAGATGGCGCCGCAGGAAATCTCCGCGCGCGTGCTGGAGAAGATGAAGAAGACCGCCGAGGACTTCCTGGGCGAGAAGGTCACCGAGGCGGTGATCACGGTGCCGGCCTACTTCAACGACAGCCAGCGCCAGGCGACCAAGGACGCCGGCCGCATCGCCGGCCTGGACGTCAAGCGCATCATCAACGAGCCGACCGCCGCAGCCCTGGCCTACGGTCTGGACAAGAATGGCGGTGATCGCAAGATCGCGGTGTACGACCTCGGCGGCGGTACCTTCGACGTGTCGATCATCGAGATCGCCGAAGTCGACGGCGAGAAGCAGTTCGAGGTGCTGGCCACCAACGGCGACACCTTCCTGGGTGGCGAGGACTTCGACAACCGCGTCATCGAGTACCTGGTGGAAGAGTTCCAGAAGGACCAGGGCATCGACCTGCGCAAGGATCCGCTGGCGCTGCAGCGCCTGAAGGACGCGGCCGAGCGCGCCAAGATCGAGCTGTCCACCAGCCAGCAGACCGAAGTGAACCTGCCGTACGTCACCGCTGACGCATCGGGCCCGAAGCACCTCAACATCAAGCTGACCCGCGCCAAGCTGGAAGCCCTGGTCGAGGATCTGGTCAAGAAGTCGATCGAACCGTGCCGCACCGCGCTCAACGACGCCGGCCTGCGCGCCAGCGACGTCAACGAGGTGATCCTGGTCGGCGGTCAGACCCGCATGCCGAAGGTGCAGCAGGCCGTGGCCGAGTTCTTCGGCAAGGAGCCGCGCAAGGACGTCAACCCGGATGAGGCCGTGGCGCTGGGTGCTGCGATCCAGGGCGGCGTGCTGGCCGGCGACGTCAAGGACGTGCTGCTGCTGGACGTGACCCCGCTGTCGCTGGGCATCGAGACCATGGGCGGCGTGTTCACCAAGATCATCGAGAAGAACACCACGATCCCGACCAAGGCCTCGCAGGTGTTCTCCACCGCCGAGGACAACCAGTCGGCCGTGACCGTGCACGTGCTGCAGGGCGAGCGCGAGCAGGCCCGCTTCAACAAGTCGCTGGCCAAGTTCGACCTGAGCGGCATCGAGCCGGCACCGCGCGGCCTGCCGCAGGTGGAGGTGTCCTTCGACATCGACGCCAACGGCATCCTGCACGTGTCGGCCAAGGACAAGAAGACCAACAAGGAGCAGAAGGTCGAGATCAAGGCCGGCTCGGGTCTGTCCGAGGACGAGATCGCGCGGATGGTGGCGGACGCCGAGGCCAACCGTGAGGAAGACAAGAAGTTCCACGAGCTGGTGCAGGCCCGCAACCAGGCCGATGGCCTGATCCATGCCACCCGCACCGCGATCAACGAGCACGGCAGCAAGGTGCCGGGCGATGTGATCGGCAAGGTCGAGTCGGCGCTGGCCGATCTGGAAACCGCGATGAAGGGTGACGACAAGAACCAGATCGAGGCCCGCACCAAGGCGCTGGAAGAGGCCGGCCAGTCGCTGTACGCCGCGGCTGCGGCCGCCGAGCAGGGTGGTGCAGCCGGTGGCGCCGATGCCGGCCCGCAGGCCAAGTCGCACGATGACGTGGTGGACGCCGAGTTCACCGAGGTCAAGGACGACAAGAAGTAAAGCCGGGATTGGGGAGTCGGGATCAGGGATTCGAAAGCCATGTGCGCTGGGTTTCCCTGCTCCCGATATCCTGTCCGTAGTGCTGGCAAAGGCGGAAGGGCGCAGGCCCTCCGCTTTTGCGTTTCACCAATCCCGAATTTCGAATCCCAAATCCCCGCCCCATGAGCAAACGCGATTACTACGAAGTACTGGGCGTCGCCCGCAACGCCAGCGATGAAGAGCTGAAGAAGGCCTATCGCCGCTGCGCGATGAAGCATCACCCGGATCGCAATCCGGGCGATGCCGCGGCCGAGGCGGCGTTCAAGGAATGCAAGGAGGCCTACGAAGTCCTCGCCGACGGCAACAAGCGCCGGATGTACGACGCGCATGGGCATGCGGCGTTCGAGCATGGCATGGGCGGTGGCGGTGGCGGTGGCGGTGGCGGTGGCGGTGGCGGTGGCGGTGGTCCGGGCGGTCCGGACATGGGCGATATCTTCGGTGACATCTTCGGCAGCATCTTTGGCGGGGCCGGCGGTGCGCGTCAGGCTCGTCGCGGTGCCGATGTCGGTTACGTGATGGAGCTGGAGCTGGAGGACGCGGTCGCCGGGATCGAGCGCCGTATCGAGATCCCGACCCTGGCCGAATGCCGCGAGTGCGACGGCAGCGGGTCAGAGGACGGCAAGGTCGAGAGCTGCACCACCTGCGGTGGGCGCGGCAATGTGCGCGTGCAGCGTGGACCGTTCGCGATGCAGCAGACCTGCCCGAATTGCGCCGGGCGCGGCAGCATCATCCGCAACCCCTGCAAGAGCTGCCACGGCGCTGGCCGTGTCGAGGAAGAGAAGGTTCTGTCGGTCAAGATTCCGGCGGGCGTGGACACCGGTGACCGTATCCGCCTGGCAGGTGAGGGCGAGGTCGGTCCGGCCGGCGCGCCTCCGGGTGATCTGTACGTGGAAGTGCGGGTGCGTGAGCACGCGATCTTCCAGCGCGACGGCGACGATCTGCACTGCGAGGTGCCGATCCGCATTGCCCAGGCCGCGCTGGGTGACACCGTGCGTGTGGGCACGCTCGATGGCGAGGCCGAGATCCGCATCCCGGCCGAGACCCAGACCGGCAAGTTGTTCCGGCTGCGCGGCAAGGGTGTCCGCTCGGTGCGCAGTCGTGCGCCGGGCGACCTGTACTGCCGTGTGGTGGTGGAGACGCCGGTCAACCTCACCGCCGAGCAGCGCAAGTTGCTGGAACAGTTCGAGGCCACCTTCATCGGTGATGATGCGCGCAAGCATTCGCCCAAGTCGGCGACGTTCATTGATGGCGTCAAGAGTTTCTGGGATCGGATGACGTCGTAAAGAGCCGGGATTGGGGATTTGGGATTGGGGATTCGCAAGGGCACCGGTGCATCCGGTGGGTATTTGTAGGAGCGGCTTCAGCCGCGATGAGGCGTTACCGCGGTAATGCCTCATCGCGGCTGAAGCCGCTCCTACGAAAGCAGGTGCTTCCCAATCCCCAATCCCGCCGCTCGCTACAATGCAGCGATGAACGAACACACCCACGAAAGCCACCTCGTCCACGGCCGCCGTCAGCGTCCGGACGGTCCCGCGCCGATCGACGTCATCTCGGTGCAATCGCAACTTGTCTACGGCCATGCCGGCAACAGTGCGGCGGTGCCGCCGCTGCGCGCGCTGGGCGTGCGGGTGGCGGAGATTCCGACCACGCTGCTCAGCAATGCGCCGTTCTATTCGACGCTGCGCGGTCGCATTCTGCCGGCCGACTGGTTCGCCGAGTTGCTGGTGGGGGCCAGCGAGCGCGGCCTGCCGCAGCGGGCCAAGATGCTGGTGTCCGGCTACTTCGGCAGCCTCGCCAATGGTGAAGCGTTCGCCGATTGGCTCGATGGTCTGCAGAGCGAGGCGCCGCAACTGCGCTATTGCCTGGATCCGGTGATCGGCGACACCCACACCGGTCCCTATGTCGAGCCGGCGCTGGAAAAGGTATTTATCGAACGCCTGCTGCCGAAAGCCTGGCTGGTGACGCCGAATGCCTACGAGCTGGGGCGGCTGAGTGGTCGTACCAGCCTGGCGCAGGACGATGCGATCGTCGCTGCGCGCGAGCTGCTTGAGCGCGGCCCGCAATGGGTGCTCGCACACAGCGTCGCCGGTGGCGAGGGCGAACTGGTCACGCTGGCGGTGAGTCGCGATGCGGTATGGCGCTGGGCTACGCCGTATCTGCCGGTGGACGTGGCCGGTACCGGCGATGTGCTGATGTCGCTGCTGGTCGGTTTTCTGTTGCGCGGTGAATCATTCGAAACCGCGGTCGGTCACGCGCTGTCGGGTGTGCATACGGCGCTGGAGGCGACCCTGGCCGAAGGTTACGAAGAATTCGATGTGCTCGTCGCTGCACCGGCCGCGCTGTCTGCGCCGGGGCGCTTTGCCGTCGAGCGTCTGGCATGACGACACGGCCCGTCGTCGGCATCGTCGGCAGCGCCGGTGCCTATGGCCGCTGGCTGACGCATTTCCTGCGCGATCGCATGCAGTTGGAGGTGATCGGCCGCGATCCGGCCGATCCGGCATCGTTGGACGAAGCCACGCTGGTCGCGCGTGCCGACGTGCTGGTGTTCTCGGCGCCGATCCGCCAGACCGAATCGCTGATCCGCCGCTACGCGGCGCTGGCGGCCGGTAGCGAGCGCGGCAAGTTGTGGCTGGACGTCACCTCGATCAAGCAGGGCCCGGTCGCGGCGATGCTGGAATCGCAGGCCGAAGTGGTCGGGCTGCATCCGATGACCGCGCCGCCGAAGTCGCCCACGCTCAAGGGCCGGGTGATGGTGGTGTGCGAAGCGCGCCTGCAGCACTGGAAGCCGTGGGTGCAGTCGCTGTACGACGCGCTGGAAGCCGAATGCGTACCGGCCTTGCCCGAGCACCATGATCGGGTGATGGCGCTGGTGCAGGCGATGGTGCATGCCACGCATCTGGCGCAGGCCGGCGTGCTGCGCGAGTACACGCCACTGCTCGGCGACCTGCAGTCGCTGATGCCGTTCCGCTCGGCCTCGTTCGAGCTGGACACCGCGATCATCGCGCGCATCCTCTCGCTCAATCCGGCGATCTACGAGGACATCCAGTTCGGCAATCCGTATGTCGGCGAGATGCTCGACCGGCTGCTGTCGCATCTGCAGGAGCTGCGTGCGCTGGTCGCGCAGGGCGACGATGCGGCGCGGGCGCGCTTCCGCGAGGTGTTCCTGCTCGGCAACAAGGCCGCGCTTGGCACGCAGGCGCTGGCAGGCGGCAACTACAGCTATGAGCGGGTCGGTTATTTGCTGGCCGACCTGACCGAAGCGCGTGCGCTGAGCGTCTATCTGCCGGAGGATCAGCCGGGTTCGTTGCGTGCGTTGCTGCATGTGTTCGAGCGGCACGCGGTCAATCTGTCCTCGATCCACTCCTCGCGCACGCCGGCCGGCGAGCTGCATTTCCGGATCGGTTTCGACCATGCCAGCGAGGCGATCGCGCTGGAGCGCGCTGCGCGCGAGATCGACGAGAGCGGCATCGGTCGGGTACTGCCACACTGAGCGAAGCGCCCCGGCTTTTTGTTGGAGCGGCTTCAGCCTCATCGCGGCTGAAGCCGCTCCTACGAAAAGCTGAGCTGGCATTTCATCCACATGGGCTGTGGATGAAATGCGGACAAGCATGTGGATAACGCGCCGCGCGCCTTGGCGCGCGGGCGTGTCAAGAGGGCTGGCGAAAAAATCGACAGCATCCGCTCATGCAGCGGACAGTGTCAGCTCGCCACCGGTGGTGGTATAGCGCTGCCCCTGACGCAGCAGATGACGACCATCGGCCAGCTCGTAGCGCGGCGATTCGTGTTGGTCGCGGGCCTTGGATTCGTCGCGGAACTCGATGACCACGTAGGTTTCGCCATCGGCAGCGATGGCCGGAAATTGCCGGAAAGACATTGCACACCTCCTGTACGGATTGCTGCCGGTCTGCGCCGGCAGCGCGAGGATGCGCAGGGGCGTGTTAGGAGAGCGTGGTCAATCGATGAATTGGAGGCGCGCGAGTTCAGCGTACAGACCGCCCTGCTCCAGCAGCTCGGCGTGCGTGCCCTGCGCGATGATGCGGCCGTGGTCCATCACCACGATGCGATCGGCCTTGAGCACGGTCGCCAGCCGGTGTGCGATCACCAGCGTGGTGCGGCCGGCCATCAGCCGTTCCAGCGCCTGCTGTACCGAGCGCTCACTCTGTGCGTCGAGCGCGCTGGTGGCCTCGTCGAGCAGCAGGATCGGAGCGTCCTTGAGCAGGGCGCGGGCGATCGCGATGCGCTGCTGCTGGCCGCCGGACAGGCGCGCGCCGCGTTCGCCCAGCTCGCTGGCATAACCCTCGGGCAGGGCTCGGATGAAGTCATCGGCTTCGGCGGCGACCGCGGCGGTCTGCAGTTCGGCATCGCTGGCTTCGAGCCGGCCGTAACGGATGTTGTCGGCGGCGCTGGCGGCGAACAGTGCCGGTTGCTGCGGTACCAGTGCGATCCGTTCGCGCAGCGCGATCGGATCCAGCTCGCGGATGTCGATGTCGTCGATGCTGACCACGCCGTCGCTGGGATCGTGGAAGCGCAGCAGCAGCGACAGCACGGTGCTCTTGCCGGCGCCTGAGGGGCCGACCAATGCCACGGTCTCGCCCGGCCGCACGTGCAGGGTGAAGCCGTCCAGCGCGGCCTGGGCGGGCCGCTGCGGATAGTGGAAGACCACGTTGTCGAAGCGGATCTCGCCGCGCAGTGGTGCCGGCAGCGCACGCGGCGATGCCGGGGCGTTCACGCCGGGGCGTTCGTGCAGCAGCTCGGCGATGCGGCCCATGCCACCGGAGGCGCGCTGCAATTCGTTCCAGACCTCGGCGAGTGCGCCGATCGAACCGCCGCCGATCAATGCGTACAGCACGAACTGGCCAAGCGTGCCGGGCGTCATGCGGCCTTCGATCACGTCGTGGGCGCCGGACCACAGCACCAGCACGATCGCGCCGAACACCAGCACGATCGCGATGGCGGTAACCAGTGCCTGGGTGCGGATACGGCGGCGCGCGGTCTGCACCGAGGCGTCCAGCGCCGCGCCGAAACGACCACGCTCGTAGGACTCACGCGCATGCGCCTGCACCGTGCGCACCGCGCCGAGGGTTTCGGCGGCCAGGGTATTGGCGTCGGCGACGCGATCCTGGCTGGCGCGGGAAATCTTCTGCAGCCGGCGTGCGCCGAGCACGATCGGCAACACCGCCAGCGGAATGCCGAACAGCGAGTACGCCGCCAGCCGTGGACTGGTGACGAACAGCATCGCCAGGCTGCCGACCACCGTGACCAGGCTGCGCAGCGCCACCGACATCGTCGTGCCGATCACGCTGCGCAGCAGCTCGCTGTCGGCGGACAACCGTGACACCAGCTCGCCACTGCGGTTGCGGTCGTGGAAACCGGCGTCCAGGCCGATCAGGTGGGCATACAGGCGGCTGCGCAGGTCGGCGACGACCTTCTCGCCGAGCAGCGACACGAAGTAGAAGCGCGCCGCGGTCGCGAACGCCAGCAGCACCGCTACCGCGAACAGCAGCGCGAAGGTCTGGTTGATCTGGCCGCCGCCTGAGAAGCCATGGTCGATCACCTGCTTGACCGCGGTCGGCAGGCTCAGCGTCGCCGCCGAGGACAGCCCCAGCGCCACCAGCCAGTAGACGAACAGGCCCAGGTGCCGGCGTACGAACGGCCACAGCGTGCGCAGGCTGCCCAGTTGTTTCAGTGGGCTTGATGGCCTGTCAGGGGAATCATTCATCTGTCCGTTCTTCGGAAATGCCAATACGGTTGCGGGTGGCGTCGCGCAGGCGGGTTTTCAAGGTGTCCTCCTGGTCCACCGGCAACTGAATGCGCATCTGCATCCCTGCGGCGTCGAAGGTTTCGGCGAGCTTCACCGCAGCATGCACGGGCAGCAAGGCATGCACCAGCCCGATGTCGTCGAAGCGGCAACTCAGTCGCAATGTGCTCATCGGTGTCAGTGGCAGACGCGGCGCCTGCCGCAGGCATTCGGCCGCGGTACCGCCGTAGGCACGCACCAGCCCACCCGCGCCGAGCTTGATCCCGCCGAACCAGCGCGTCACCACGACCGCCACGCGGTCGAAGCCCTGGCCGTCGATCGCGGCCAGGATCGGTCGTCCGGCGGTGCCCGCAGGCTCGCCGTCGTCGCTGGAGCGGTAGTCGTTGCCGTGACGGTAGGCCCAGCAGTTGTGCGTGGCCTCCGGATCGGAAACCTCGCGGATGAAGGCCAGTGCGGCTTCGCCGCCATCGATCGGAGCGGCCAGGGCGAGGAAGCGGCTGTGCTTGACGTCCTGCGCGTGCTGGACGGAACTGGCAAGGGTATCGGGCATTGGTTTCTGATTTTAAGCAATGCCGCCTGACTGCGTGGCTGTCAGGGCCGATGCGAGACGCTATGCTCGCGCTCGGGGAGTACCGGAACAAAAATGAAAGGCCCGGATGGATAGCCATACCGAAGCGCGCAACAATCCATCATGGCTTCGGCCGTCCGAGGCATGCCAGCGCGTGACCGTGCCGTTGGCAGGTCTGCTGCCGGGGACTGCCTCCGTCGCGGTCGCCTGGCGCGAACGCATGTCGGGACTGGGCGAGGGCGGTTTCCTGTCCGGTTTGACTTCGTTGCGGACGAGGCTGGTCGATGCGCTCGAAGGCCTGGTGAGCGACGGCGAGCATCTGCACACATGGTCTTCCGCGGACGGTGCGGTGGATTTCGCTGTGACGTGGGAATACGCAACGGCATCTTCCACGCCGCCGGAGGCGGGCTGGCTGCAGGCGGCACGCGCCGCCACCCAGGGCGCGCATGAGCGTGCGCGCCTGGAATCGCAGGTCAGCGAGCTGGAGAAATCCAAGCGCCTGCAGCAGGCGCTCTACGAGATCGCCGATCTGTCCGGCGACCTTCTGGAGTTGCCGCAGATGGTGCGGCGGATCCACCAGGTGGTGGCCTCGCTGATGTATGCCGAGAATTTCTTCATCGTCGAATACGACGCGTTCGACGAGAGCATGCGCTTCGTCTATTTCGCCGATACCGTGGACAGCTTCGCGCCCGATCCCGGCTATCGCTATACCCACGAGGATTTCCCGAGCAGCCTCACTTTCGCGCTGCTGGAGCGCGGTGTGCCGTTGTGGGGACCGTCGGATCATCTGGCGCAGGGCCTGGGCATGCCGGTGGATGCCGCGCGTGGCCCGGAGAGCAACGACTGGCTCGGCGTCCCGATGCTGCGCGACGGTCGGGTATCCGGGGCGATCGTGGTGCAGAGCTACGACGAGCGGATCGCCTTCAGCGAGCGGGATCGCAGCCTGCTCATCTTCGTCGCCCAGCACGTGCTGACCGCGTTGGACCGGCGCCAGGCCCAGCTCCAGCTGACGAGCCGGGTCGAGGAACGCACCGCCGAGCTGCAGCGGGCCAACCGCAGCCTGCAGGAGGAGATCGTCGAGCGCAGGCGCGCCGAGACCCTGCAGATGGCGTTGTTCCGCATCTCCGAGCTGGCGGTGGCCTCCGAGAGCCAGGAGCAGTTCTATGCCGAAGTCCACGCGGTGGTCGGCGGCCTGCTGGACGCGCGCAACTTCTACATCGCGCTGCTCGACGAGAGTGGGGAACACCTGGAATTCCCGTACTCGGTGGATGAACACAGCCGCGTGCGGCCAGCGCGACGTTTCAGCAACGGCCTCACCGAGCACGTGATCGCCAACCGCCACGCGCTGCTGGTCGATCATGAGCAGATCGACACTCTGGCGGCGGCGGGCGAGGTGTTGCGCTTCGGCCAGCGGGCGAGCAGCTGGCTGGGCGTGCCGTTGTTCATCGAGGACGAGGTGGTCGGTGCGGTGGTCGTGCAGAGCTACTCCGGCGAGGTGTGCTATTCGCTGGACGACCAGCGGCTGCTCGCGTTCGCCGCCAACAACATCGGCAATGGCCTGGCGCGGCAACGCAACCAGGCGCGATTGCGCCAGGCGCATGCCGAACTGGAGCAGCGCGTGCATGAGCGCACCCGCGAGCTGGCGCAGCTCAACGAGCAACTGGTCGGGCAGATCGCCGAGCGTATCCGTGCCGAACAGCGTTTGACCCATCAGGCGCTGCACGATGCGCTGACCGGTCTGCCCAATCGTGCCCACCTGCTCGATTGCCTGGACAGTGCGATCACGCGCGCCAGCGTGGCCGGTGGGTCGCCCTTTGCGGTGCTGTTCCTGGATCTGGATCGCTTCAAGCTGGTCAACGACAGCGTGGGCCACGTCGCCGGCGATCAGATGCTGGTGGAAGTGGCGCAGCGCATCGTCGCCACGGTCCGCGCCGACGACATGGTGGCGCGGCTGGGCGGCGACGAATTCGCGATCCTGATGCATTGCCCGGAAGGAGACGAGGCGGCGAGCGACCTCGCGCGCCGGTTGCACAACGTGCTTGGCCAGCCGATGTGGGTGGCGGGCCGCGAACTGTTTCCGTCCGCCAGCGTCGGCGTCGCGTTCTGGAACGCCCGCTATCGCAGCGGTGAGGAACTGCTGCGCGATGCCGATGCGGCGATGTACCGTGCCAAGGCGCAGGCGCATGAGCGCTTTGCCGTGTTCGATGAGGCGATGCGCGAGGAAGCGATGCGCAGCCTCGATCTGGAAGCGGATATCCGCCGCGCGCTGAAGAGTCGCGACTTCCAGCCCTACTACCAGCCGATCGTGCGGCTCGACGATGGCCAGGTGATCGGCTACGAGGCGCTGCTGCGCTGGAATCACGAGAGTCGTGGCCTGCTGCGACCGGATGCGTTCATCCACCTCGGCGAAGGCAGTGGCCTGATCGAGCATGTGGACTGGCAGCTCTACGAGCAGGTGATCGGGCACCTGGCCAACACCCGCAGCGGTTACATCTCGGTCAATGTATCGCCGCTGCACTTCCGCTCCTCGGATTTCGTCGAGCGGCTGCTGGGGCTGGTGGATGCCGCCGGTGCCGATCCGACCCGGCTGCGGCTGGAAATCACCGAGGTCGCGCTGCTGGAAGACGCGCCACGGATCCTGGAAATCCTCAACAACCTGCGCGCCCGCGGTGTGCTGGTGCAGCTGGACGACTTCGGAACCGGCTATTCGGCGCTGTCCTATCTGTATCGTTTCCCGATTTCGGTGCTGAAGATCGATCGCAGTTTCGTCGCCAACCTGCATGCCCCGGACGGCCAGGATTCGCTGGCACTGGTGCGCAGCATCCTGGCACTGGCGGCCACGCTCGGGATCGAGACGGTGGGCGAGGGTATCGAGACGGCGCGCCAGCTGCACACGCTGCGCGAATTCGGCTGCCACTACGGGCAGGGTTACCTGCTGGGCGTGCCGGCACCGGAGATGCAGGGCGTGGCGGCGCTTCCGATTTAGAGCGGGTTTGTCATGGGTGGTTGCGGCTTGGTCATCCCCGCGTAGGCGGGGAGCCAATGGTGTCGGAGGGGGCTGTAGCGATCAGCGCAATGCTTTCTGATGCTTTTCGTCGATCCGCGCCCCAGCAGCAGGCAGGCGCCAGGATGGTGGGCGCGTCGCCACGCTCCCGGATCGTACCGCCAGAATCAGCGCAACGCTTTCTGGCGTTTCTCGTCGATCCACTTATCCGCCTGCGCCGGCGCGTAACCCCGCATCCATTCCAGCATCGTGTCGATATCCGAGCCGTGCCACAGGTCGGCGCGTTGCTCCGGATGCAGAAAACGCTCCTCGACCATCCGGTCGATCATGCCGATCAACGGTGCATAGAAGCCATCGACGTCCAGGAATGCGCACGGCTTGTTGCCGATGCCGAGCTGGCGCCAGGTCAGCATCTCGAACATCTCGTCCATCGTGCCGAAGCCGCCCGGCAGGGCGACGAACGCATCGGACAGATCGAACATGCGCATCTTGCGCTCGTGCATCGAGCCGACCACCTGCAGTTCGGTCAGGCCGCGATGCGCGACTTCCCAGTCGGCGAGCTGCTGCGGGATCACACCGGTGACTTCGCCGCCGGCTTCAAGTACGGAATCGGCGACGATGCCCATCAACCCGACCTTGCCGCCACCGTAGACCAGGCGCAGGCCATCACGTGCGATGCGCTGACCAAGCGCGGCAGCGCGTTCGGCGTAGATCGGCTTGTTGCCGGCGTTGGAACCGCAGTAGACGCAGATGCTTTTCATTGGGGCTGGGATTCGGGATTCGGGATTGGGGATTCGTAAAAGCAGACGCCGGGCTTGGGCCCGGCGTTGGGGAATGGCAAGGGTGGCGATCCGGGAGCGGGGTGCTTGCGCGAATCCCCAATCCCGGCCTTCGATTCAATTCGCCTTATGAATCGCGCGCTTGCTAACCGCCATCGCCGCATCGTGGATGGCTTCCGACAGGGTCGGGTGGGCGTGGCAGATGCGGGCGAGGTCGTCGGCCGAACCGCTGAACTCCATCGTCAGCACGCCTTCGTGCACCAGTTCGGAGACGTTGACGCCGACCAGGTGCAGGCCCAGCACGCGATCGGTCTCGGCATGCGCCAGCACCTTCACGAAACCGGCCGGCTCGGCCATCGCCACTGCACGGCCCACCGCGGCGAACGGGAACGAACCGGACTTGTACGGAATGCCTTCGGCCTTGAGCTGCTGCTCGGTCTTGCCGACCCAGGCGATTTCCGGCTCGGTGTAGATCACCCACGGAATCGTGTCGAAGTTGACGTGGCCCGGCAGGCCCGCGATCAGTTCAGCCACCGCGATGCCTTCCTCGAAGCCCTTGTGCGCCAGCATCGGGCCGCGCACGCAGTCGCCGACTGCCCACACGCCGTTGACGCCGGTGTGGCAGTGCGCATCGACCTCGATCTGGCCGCGCTCGTTGAGCTTGACCCCGGTGCCCTCGGCCAGCAGGCCCTTGGTGGCGGCACGACGACCGACCGCCACCAGCAGCTTGTCGACGGTGAGCGTCTTCTCGCCTTCGGCATCGGTGTAGGTGACGACCACTTCCTTCTTGGCGCCCTTGCCGGTGATCTCGGTCTTGCTGACCTTGGCACCGAGCTTGATTTCCAGGCCCTGCTTCTTGAATTCCTTGGCCGCGGTCTTGGCGACCTCGGCATCGGCGGCGGCGAGGAAGTCCGGCAGCGCTTCGAGGATGGTGACCTCGCTGCCCAGACGCTTCCACACGCTGCCCAGCTCCAGGCCGATCACGCCGGCGCCGATCACGGCCAGACGCTTGGGCACTTCGGTGAAATCCAGCCCGCCGACGTTGTCGACGATGCTGTCGCCGTCGAACTTGGCGAACGGCAGCTCGATCGAATCCGAGCCCGGTGCCAGGATCACGTTGGCGGCCTTCAGCTCGATCTCGCCGCCTTCGTGCTGCTGCACCTTGACCACATTGCCCGGCTGCAACTGCGCGAAGCCGTAGTACGGGGTGATCTTGTTCGCCTTGAACAGCATCGCGATGCCGCCGGTGAACTGCTTCACGATCTTGTCCTTGCGGCCGACCATCGCCGCGACATCGATCTTGGCATCCTTGAAGGTGATGCCGTGTTCGCCGAACAGGTGGCTCATGTTCCAGTACTGGCGCGAGGAGTCCAGCAGCGCCTTGGACGGGATGCAGCCCACGCGCAGGCAGGTA
The DNA here is from genome assembly GCF_058986605.1 of Pseudomonas sp. GW821-FHT07E12. Taxonomy (NCBI): domain Bacteria; kingdom Pseudomonadati; phylum Pseudomonadota; class Gammaproteobacteria; order Pseudomonadales; family Pseudomonadaceae; genus Pseudomonas; species Pseudomonas sp. GW821-FHT07E12. Next base: position 83,201 of record NZ_JBYSVX010000018.1, read on the forward strand.
CCGCCGAGGGCGGGCTTGCCGTCCTTGCCCAGCGCCGCGTCGACGCAGGCGACCTTCATGCCCAATTGCGCCGCACGGATGGCAGCGTGGTAACCGGCCGGGCCGGCACCGATGACGACGACATCGTATTGTTCGCTCATTCTTCGCTCACGTGATTCGAGATTTGGGATTCGGGATTGGTAAAAAGCAGGACTCGTGGGACGGGGACGCTTTTGCGAATCCCCAATCCCGAATCCCCAATCCCGGCCGCATCACAGGCCAAACAACATCCGGCCCGGGTTTTCCAGCTGGTTCTTGATGTCGACCAGGAACTGCACCGAATCCTTGCCGTCGATGATGCGGTGGTCGTAGGACAGTGCCAGGTACATCATCGGGGCGATCACGACCTGGCCGTTCTCGGCGATCGGACGCTCCTTGATGGCGTGCATGCCCAGGATCGCGCTCTGCGGCGGGTTGATGATCGGGGTCGACAGCAGCGAGCCGAAGGTGCCGCCATTGGTGATGGTGAAGGTGCCGCCCTGCAGCTCTTCCAGGCTCAGCTTGCCGGCGCGCGCCTTGGCGGCGTAGTCGGCGATGCCCTGCTCGATGTCGGCGAACGACTGGCGCTCGACGTTGCGCAGCACCGGCGTCACCAGGCCCTTGTCGGTCGACACCGCGATCGAGATGTCGCTGTAGCCGTGGTAGATGATGTCGTCGCCGTCGATCGAGGCGTTGACCAGCGGGAAGCGCTGCAGCGCGTTGGCGGCGGCCTTGACGAAGAAGCTCATGAAGCCGAGCTTGATGCCGTGGGCCTTCTGGAACTCGTCCTGCAGCTCCTTGCGCGCGGCCGAGACCTTGGCGAGGTTGACCTCATTGAAGGTGGTCAGCATCGCGGTCGAGTTCTTCGAGTCCATCAGGCGCTTGGCGATGGTCTTGCGCACGCGGGTCATCGCCACGCGCTCTTCCGGACGTGCGCCCGCGGCCTTGCCGGCGCCGCCGTTCCTGGCGTAATTGACAATGTCTTCCTTGGTCACCGCGCCACGGCGGCCGGTGCCGTCCACTTCGGACGGGTTCACGCCTTCGGTGATTGCGGCGAAGCGAGCGCCCGGCGGCAGGCTGTCGGCGGCCGACGACTTGGCCGCCGGGGCCGGAGCGGCGGCTGCGGCAGGCGCCGCGGCGGCGGCCGGGGCCTTCTTCTCTTCCGCAGCCGGCGCGGCCGGAGCGGCAGCGGCGACGGCGCCTTCCTCGATGATCGCCAGCACGGTGTTGCTGGTCACGGTGCTGCCGGCTTCGAACTTGATTTCCTTCAGCACGCCGTCGACGGGCGACGGCACTTCCAGAACGACCTTGTCGGTTTCCAGATCGACCAGGTTCTCATCGCGCTTGACGGCCTCACCGGCCTTTTTGTGCCAGCTGGCGATGGTGGCGTCGGAGACGGATTCGGGAAGTACCGGCACTTTGACTTCGGTGGCCATTTTGAGGAGCGTCCTAGGGTTTCTTGTTTCTTAGGAAAGGTAAGGGGGAATGCTTATTCAGCGACTTGGTCGTTGAACGGATTGACCAGTGCGTCCGCGAGAAGCTGCTTGAGCTCCTCGACGTGCTCGGCCATGTGGCCGGCCGCCGGGGAGGCCGAACGCGCGCGGCCTGCGTAGTGCAGTTCGCGACCCTTCGGCAGCACCGCCTGCAGGTGGTGCTTGATCTGGTACCAGGCACCCTGGTTCTGCGGCTCTTCCTGCGCCCACACCACGTCGGTGGCATTGGGATACTTGGCCAGTTCGGCGGCGAGCAGCACGCGCGGGAACGGATACAGCTGTTCCACGCGGATGATCGCCACGTCGTCCTGGCCGCGCTTCTGCACGTCCTCCAGCAGGTCGTAGTAGACCTTGCCCGAGCAGACCACGACGCGCTTGACCTTGGCCGGATCGGTCTTGGCGTCGCCGATGATGTGCTGGAACTCGCCGTTGGCCAGCTCGTCCAGCGAGGACACCGCCAGCTTGTGGCGCAGCAGCGACTTGGGCGACATCACCACCAGCGGCTTGCGGGTGGTCATGCACAGCTGGCGACGCAGCATGTGGAAGCACTGGGCCGGGGTGGTCGGCGTGCAGACCAGCATGTTCTCCATCGCGCACAGCTGCAGGAAGCGCTCCAGGCGCGCCGAGCTGTGCTCCGGGCCTTGCCCTTCGTAGCCGTGCGGCAGCAGCAGCGTCAGGCCGCTCAGACGGCTCCACTTGGCCTCGCCGGCGGCGATGAACTGGTCGATCACGACCTGCGCGCCGTTGGCGAAGTCGCCGAACTGCGCTTCCCAGATGCACAGGGTGTCCGGATCGGTGGTCGAGTAGCCGTACTCGAAGCCCATCACCGCTTCCTCGCTGAGCAGCGAGTCGATCACGGTGGCGTCATCCGGGTTGTCCACCAGCTGGCGCAGCGGCAGGTAGTACTCGTCGGTCTTCTGGTCGTGGATGATCGCGTGGCGGTGGAAGAACGTACCGCGACCGGCGTCCTCGCCGACCAGGCGCAGGCGGTAGCCTTCCTCGAGCACGGTGGCATAGGCCAGGTTCTCGGCGAAGCCCCAGTCGGCCGGCAGCTCGCCGGCGGTCATCTTGGCGCGGTCTTCGTAGATCTTCTTGACGCGGTTGTGCATCTCGATCTGGGACGGGATCGTGTTGATGATCTCGGCCAGCTTGACCAGCTTGGACTTGTCGTAGCCGGTATCGATCTTGTCGGTCAGGCTGCCGGTCAGGTACTTGGACCAGTCGATCGCGAACTCGTCCTCGCGGCTCTGGGCCAGCTCGGTGGTGTATTCGCCCGAGTCGAGCTTGGCACGGTAGCCATCGACCAGCGCCTGCGCCTCGCCGGCCTGCAGCACGCCTTCCTTCTCCAGCTGCGCCGCGTACAGCTCGCGGGTGGTCTGGTGCTTGCGGATGATCTGGTACATCACCGGCTGGGTCACCGCCGGCTCGTCGGCCTCGTTGTGGCCCCAACGGCGGTAGCAGATCAGGTCGATGAAGACGTCCTTCTTGAACTTCTGGCGGAAGTCGTAGGCCAGCTCGGTGACATAGGCCACCGCGTCCGGATCGTCGCCGTTGACGTGGAACACCGGCGCTTCGACCATCTTGGCCACGTCGGTGCAGTACAGGGTCGAACGCACGTCGTCGATGCGGCTGGTGGTGAAGCCAACCTGATTGTTGATGACGATGTGCAGGGTGCCGCCGATCGCGAAACCGCGCGCCTGCGACATCTGCAGCAGTTCCATCACCACGCCCTGGCCGGCCACCGCGGCATCGCCGTGGATCAGGATCGGCAGCACGCGCTCGCGCGCGACGTCGCCGTAGCGCTCCTGGCGCGAACGCACGGAGCCGGCGACCACCGGATCGACGATTTCCAGGTGCGACGGGTTGAACGCCAGCGCCAGGTGCAGCGGGCCACCCGGGGTGGCCACGTCGGCGGAGAAGCCCATGTGGTACTTCACGTCGCCGGTGTGGGCGCGGTCGTCATGGGCGTGCTCGAACTTGCCCTCGAACTCGTCGAACAGCTTGCGCGGGTTCTTGCCGAGGGTGTTGATCAGCACGTTCAGGCGGCCGCGGTGGGCCATGCCGATCACCACGTCGCGGACGCGGTCCACGCCGGAGCGGCGCACCAGCACGTCCATCATCGGGATCAGCGAGTCGCCGCCTTCCAGCGAGAAGCGCTTCTGGCCGACGTACTTGGTATGCAGGTAGCGCTCCAGGCCCTCGGCGGCGGTCAACCGCTCGAGCACGCGCTTGCGGGTCTCGCTGTCGGCGGCGAAGCGGCCGCCATCGTTCTCCAGGCGCTGGTAGATCCACTGGCGCTGCTCGACATCGGAGATGTGCATGAACTCCGAGCCGATGCTGCCGGTGTAGGTGTTCTTGAGCCGGGTGAACAGGTCACGCAGCTTCATGCGCGGCTGGCCGCCGACGCCACCGGTGCTGAACTCGCTGTCCAGGTCCGACTGCGAGAAGCTGTGGAACGGCAGGTCCAGATCCGGCGGGTTGGTCGGCGGGGTCAGGCCCAGCGGGTCCAGGCGGGCGCCGAGGTGGCCACGCGAACGGTAGGAGGTGATCAGACGACCGACGTTGCGCTCGCGCTCGTCGCTCTGGCCACTCCCGCCGCCGATGCCGTCGTTGAGCGCCTTCCTGGAGGCTTCGGCGATATGCGCGACAACTGCCGAGTGCGGGAGATCACCGGCTTCGCGGCCTTGGAAGCCGTCGAAGTAGCTCTTCCACTTCGGGTCGATGCTGTCGGGGGAGACGAGGTACTGCTCGTAGAGGTCCTCGATATAGGCGGCGTTGCCGCCGGCGAGCTGGGAAGACTGCGCGAACTGCTTTAGTTGGTTGTCCACGATCGTATGTCGGGTGGTGGCTGCGGTTGCGCCCAGCCGCTATGGCAGCCGGGCCTTGAGGAAACCAAAAAATTATACCCCTGCATCTACAGGGCTGATGTGTGGAACGGGTATGGGGCGATATGGCATCGATATCGTACAGGGCCGAGTCAGATCGGATGCCCACTGCCCGGATGGGCTCCGGGCGATGCTTGTTTCCTGCATTGGCGCGAGCCGCGAGCGCAGTCGGCGCCTGCCTGGGCGACCGTTGAGTCGTGCCTTGCCATCGTCGAAACGGTGATCCGTTGGACGAAAGTAGTAGCCATGCGAGTCATCTGCCAGTTGGGCTATCGGGCAGATCGATCAAAGACGCTGACCGCAACAGGGATCACTCGGCCTCGTCATCGGCCTCGTCTTGTTCCGGGCCGCCGGGCTGGTAGTGTCCGGCCGCGACCAGCTCGGCGAGCGCCTCGCGGCCCTTGCGGGACAGGCGGGCGAAGTGCGCCGCATCGAGGGTTTCCTGTTCGGACAGCAGTTGCGCGTCGCCGATCGTCAGTTCGAACGAAAGTCCGCTGAAGAACAGGGTGGTGCCACGCTTGGCACGGCGCCAGGCCACGCGCGACCACGGATGCCGGTGCAGCGACACGCCTTCGGCCAGCACCTGCTCGAGGCCGGCGTGGTCGGGTGCGTCCGGCGCCGGCATCACCTCGCCGGAAGCCCGGTACGTGGTGATGAAACGGCCGAACCAGTCGCCCAGCCTGTCCGGATCGTTCATGCGCAATGCGTTGAGCGCTTCAACCACGCGATTCATCGCGGTGGTGTCGATCTCGTAGGGATCAGCCGGAGCGGTCAGATCCTCGTCGTGATAGCGGACGGCCTCGTCGGCCTCGGCGACCAGATTGTCCAGGTAATCGCCGATCAGCTCGGCCGAGGACGGGGCGCGCATGCCGATCGAGAAGGTCAGGCACGGATCCTCGGCGACGCCGTGGTGCGGTACCAGCGGCGGCAGGTACAGCATGTCGCCCGGGGCCAGTACCCAGTCGTGGGTCACGTTGAACTGGCGCAGCAGCTTGATGTCGACATCGTCGCGGAATGCCAGGTCCGGTGCCTTGCGACCGAGCGCGGCGCTGGCGTCGATCTGCCAGCGGCGATGGCCGTGGGCCTGCAGCAGGAACACGTCGTAGTGGTCCACGTGCGCGCCGACCGAGCCGCCGGTGGCGGCGAAGCTGATCATGACATCGTCGATGCGCCAGCGCGGCAGGAAGCTGAACTGATCCAGCAGCGCACGTACGTCCGGATCCCACTTGTCGACGTCCTGCACCAGCAGGGTCCAGTCGTGGTCGGGCAGGCCGGGGAAGTCCTCTTCCTGGAACGGGCCGCTGCGCACGCTCCATTCGTCGCGATCACGGTCGTGGCTGATCAGGCGCGCGAGCACGCCATCCTCGCAGGCCAGGCCGGCCAGGTCCTCCGGCAGCACCGGGGTCTGGAAGTCTGCGAAGGCGTTGCGGATCAACAGCGGACGCTTGTGCCAGAAATCGCGCAGGAAACGCTCGGTAGGCATGCCCAGCGGCTGCTGGCGGGTGGCTTCGACCTCGAAGGGAAGCGTGACGGTGCGGGACTTGGTGGTTTTCTTGGTCATCGGCGCGGCCGGAGGAAGCGAGAGGGAGGCAACTGTGATGCGTGCGGCGTCGATCAGATGCCTGAATCATCGTAGGAGCGGCTTCAGCCGCGAGGGGCTTTACCGGCGCACTTGGAGGTCCGGGCT